>JANMJC010000478.1:0-4454 GCA_031371185.1 Paracoccaceae bacterium
CATCACGGTGCATGATGCCGATTGCGTGCGGTTTCTGACCGGCGAGGACCCGGTTTCGGTGGTGTCGCAGGCGGGCGTCTCGGGCATGGGGGCGGGGGGTGAAGATTCGGTCATGTCGGTCTGGTCGCTGCCCTCGGGGGCCATGGTGATGGCGCATGAAAGCTTTACCCATGCCCATGCCGGCACCGGGTTCGAGGTGCATGGCTCCGAAGGCTCGATCTTTGCGCGTGGGGTGATGACGCAACGCCCGGTGGGCGAGGTGGATCTGGTTACGGCGGCGGGGCGGGAAAGCATTCCGTTTTCCGGGCATGACCTGTACGGGCAGGGCGTGGCCGATTTTCTGGGCGCGGTGGCAGGCAGGGGCCGGGATGCGGCGGACGGCTGGGACGGGGTCGCGTCGCTGGCGGTGGCCGAGGCGGTGCGCGCGGCGGCCCTGAGCGGCCATCGGCAGGATGTTGATTACGGAGATCGGGCATGAACAAGCTGGTCACGGCGGCAGAGGCGGCGGCGCGCATTGCCGATGGGGTTGTGGTGACGGTGTCCTCGTCGTCGGCTCTTGGTTGCCCCGATGCCGTGCTGCGCGCGATTGGCGAGCGGTTCGACGCCACCGGCCATCCGCGCGGGCTGACCACGCTGCACCCGATTGCGGCGGGCGACATGTACGGCGTGAAGGGTGTCGATCACATCGCCAAGGACGGGCTTCTGGCGCGGATTCTGGGCGGCTCCTACCCCTCGGGCCCGTCCAACCTCGCGATGCCGGAAATCTGGAAGATGATCACCGAAAACCGCATCCCGGCTTATAACGTGCCCTCGGGGATCCTGTTCGACATGAACCGCGATGCGGCGGCCAAACGCCCGGGCGTGCTGACCAAGGTGGGACTTGAGACGTTCGTCGATCCGATCCGCGAAGGCTGTGCCATGAACGCGGCAGGGTCGGCGGCGCCCATTGTGGCACGGGTGGAATTTGGCGGCGAGACCTGGCTGCATTTCCCCAACATCATCCCGAATGTGGCGATCTTGCGGGCGACCACGGCGGATGAGCATGGCAATCTGACCTATGAACACGAAGGCGCCTATCTGGGCGGGCTGGAGCAGGCGATCTGTGTGCGCAACCACGGTGGGCTGGTAATTGCGCAGGTGTCGCGCATGACAAAGCGCGGGTCCCTGTGCCCGCATGACGTGCGGGTTCCGGGGCATCTGGTGGATCTGGTTGTGATCGACCCCGATCAAAAGCAGACCTGCGAGACCCAGTATGACCCGGCCATCTCGGGCCAGATCATGCAGCCTTGGGACAGCTTTGAACGCGCCGAGCACGGGGTCGAAAAGGTCATCGCGCGGCGCGCTGCGATGGAGTTGCGCCCCGGCATGACGGCCAATTTGGGGTTCGGCATTTCGGCCATGGTCCCGCGCATCCTTCTGGAAGAGGGCCACCCCGAGGCAGTGACCTGGGTCATCGAACAGGGCGCGGTGGGCGGCATGCCCCTGACCGGCTTTGCCTTTGGCTGTGCGTCGAATGCCGACGCCTTCGTGCCAAGTCCGCAGCAGTTCATCTACTTTCAGGGCGGCGGGTTCGACGTGTCGTTCCTGTCCTTCATGGAGGTGGACCGCGAGGGGAACGTCAACGTCTCGAAGTTGGGCAAGAAACCCTTTCTGACCGCCGGGTGTGGCGGGTTTGTCGACATCACCTCGGGGGCGAAAAAGATCGTGTTTTCGGGATGGTTCGAGGCGGGGGCGGAAATTGCCCTGACGGCGCAAGGGATCAAGGTCGTGACCCCGGGCAAGTTCACCAAGATGGTCGAGGCGGTGGAGCATGTCACCTTTTCGGGCAACCGCGCCCGCGACCTGGGGCAGGACGTGCTGTACATCACCGAGCGATGCGTGATCCGACTGGCCGAGCGTGGGCTGGTGGCGACCGAGATCATGCCCGGCATCGACCCCGAGCGCGACATCGTCGAAGCGTCGGGCGGGCGGGTGCAGATTTCCGCCAACGCCATCACACTGCCGCTGTCGCTTTTGGCCGATGCGCCGATGGGGTGGACATTATGAGCACGGTTCACCTGCTGATCGACGGTGCGGTGGCCGAGTTTCGGCTGGACAACCCCGCCAAACTGAACGCGCTGACCCCGGCGATGCTGGACCAGTTGCTGGCGCATTGCGACGTGGTCGAACGCGACCCGGCGGTGCGCGCGGTTCTGGTGACGGCGGCGGGGGCCAGGGCGTTTTGCGCAGGCGCCGATATCAAGGCCTGGGCCGATCTGTCGCCCGCCGATTTCGCGCGCCACTGGGTGCGGCAGGGGCACCGGGTGTTTGACCGCATCGCGCGGCTGTCCAAACCCACGATTGCGGTGCTGGACGGCCATGCCCTTGGCGGCGGGCTGGAGCTTGCGGCGGCCTGCGACATTCGCGTGATGGGGTTTTCGGCCCGTCTGGGCCTTCCCGAATCCGGGGTCGGCATCGTGCCGGGGTGGTCGGGCACGCAGCGTCTGGCGCGGTTGCTGCCCGAACCCGTGCTGAAGGAAATGGCGCTGTTTGGCGTTCAACTGTCGTCGCGCCGGGCCTTGACCTTGGGCTTTGTGGCCGAGGTCAGCGACGATCCCTGCCACGGCGCGCTGGAAATTGCGGCGCGGTTGCAGAACACCTCGCCCGCCGCGACCGAGGTTGCCAAGTACATGCTGCACGCGGGCTTGGGCGAAGACCGCGCCGCCATGATCGAGACCCTTGGCAGCGGCATGATCGCGGCCAGCGCCGACAAGGCCGAGGGTGTGGCGGCGTTTCGCGCCAGACGCAAACCAGAATTCCCGGGGGTTTAGGGCATGGATGATCTGACCCTGGTCGCAGGGACCGGACAGGCTTTGGCCGATGCGCCCCATATCGGGCGGCACTGGATTGGCGGGGTCTGGCGCGACAGTGCCGACGGGCAGGTGTTTGACCGGGTCTCGCCGTCACATCAGGTCGTGGTCTCGATCAATGCCCTTGGCGGCGTGCCCGAAACCGAAGCCGCGATCTCCGCGGCGCGGGCGGCGTTCGACAGCGGGGTGTGGAGCCGGATCTCGGGCAAGGCGCGGGCGGCGGTGTTGCTGCGCGTGGCAGACCTGATCGAGGCCAATGCCCAAGCCATGGCGCGGATCGAAACCCTGGAATCGGGCAAGCCGATTGCCCAGGCGCGGGCCGAGGTTTCGGGCGCGGCCGATCTGTGGCGCTATGGCGCAACGCTGGCGCGCAGCCTGCACGGCGACAGCCACAACACGCTTGGCCCCGACATGCTGGGCGTGGTGCTGAAGGAACCGATCGGGGTGGTGTCGGTTATCACGCCGTGGAATTTTCCGTTCTGGATCCTGTCGCAGAAACTGCCCTTCGCGCTGGCGGCGGGCTGCACCTGCGTGGTCAAACCGTCGGAAATGACGCCCTCGACCACGGTCATGCTGTGCGATCTTCTGGCGCAGGCCGGATTGCCGGAGGGGGTGGTCAATGTGGTCCTGGGCCATGGCCAGCCCGTCGGCGCGCTGATGGTGTCGCATCCCGGCGTCGACATGGTGACCTTTACCGGATCCACCGCCGTGGGCCGCGCGATTGCGGCATCGGCAAGCGGAACGTTGAAGAAGGTGACGCTGGAACTGGGCGGCAAGAACCCGCAGGTGATCTTCCCCGATGCCGATCTGGCCGGTGCCGCCGACGCGGTGACCTTCGGGATCTATTTCAACGCCGGGGAGTGCTGCAATGCGGGCAGCCGGATCATCGTGCACGAGGATGTGGCGCAAGACCTGATCGCCCGCATCGTCGCCCTGTCGCGCAAGGTGGCCTTTGGCGATCCGTTGAACGAGGCCACTCAGGTGGGGGCGATCATCTCGGACGCGCATCTGGGCAGGATCGACCTTCATGTGAAGGGGGCCGTGGCCGCCGGGGCGAAGGTGGAACTGGGCGGCGGGCCGATGCAGGTCGCGGGGATTGCAGGGCAATTCTATCAGCCGACGGTGATTTCGGGGGTGACGCCAGACATGGCCATCGCACGCGAAGAGGTGTTCGGCCCGGTTCTGGCGGTCCTGACCTTCCGCACGCTGGATCAGGCGATTGCCCTGGCCAATGACGCGTCTTACGGCTTGTCTGCGGGGGTGTGGAGCGAGAATATCCACATCTGTCTGGACTTCGCGCGCCGGGTGCAGGCCGGCACGATCTGGACCAACACCTGGATGGACGGCTTTCCCGAGATGACCTTTGGCGGGGTGAAGCAATCGGGGCAGGGCCGCGAAATCGGGCCCTATGGGCTGGAGGAGTTCGTCGAGGTGAAGACCCTGGCCATGCGGGTCGGGCGAACCCGCGCCAACTGGGTACGAGATTAGCGGCGGGCCGGGCAAGACGGGGGTGTCACACCCCCCCGCCGCCAAGCGGCGTCCCCCGGGGGGTATTTATGGACAGCTGGCAGGCAAGTGCGTGGCGCCCGGTATCAACATCAACGG
>JANMJC010000515.1:0-7021 GCA_031371185.1 Paracoccaceae bacterium
GGGGCGCTGCCCCCGCACCCCCGTGAATATTTGGTTCAAGATGAAGGGCAAAGTGCCGTCATCAGTCTTTCAGGCTTTCTTCGCGCAGACCGTCGGCCAGAAGGTTGAGGCCGAGGACCAGGCTCATCAGGGCAAGGGCGGGCACGAGGGCGGGGTGCGGCACGATCGACAACAGCTTGCGGCCATCGTCGATGGTCGAGCCCCAGTCGGGGCTTTCCGGCGAGACGCCGAGGCCGAAGAAGCCCAGGGTCCCCAGAAGGATGGTGGTGTAGCCGATGCGCAGGCAGAAATCGACGATCAGCGGCCCACGCGCGTTGGGCAGGATCTCCCACAGCATGATGTACCACGGGCCTTCGCCCCGGGTCTGGCCCGCCGCCACATAGTCGCGCGTCTTGATGTCCATCACCATGCCGCGCACGATGCGGAACACGCCCGGCGAGTTCACGAAGACCACCGAGACGAAGACGTTCAACAGGTTGGGGTCCATGTGGAAGACGCCGGTCGGGTCCATGTTGAAGGCAAGGCCCGAATAGGCCCACAGGCCCAGAACCAGCGTGATCCCGACATAGAGGTTGCGCTTGGGCGGGTTGGTGAAAAAGCGCGAATTGAACAGGATGGTGAAGAAGATGATCGGAAAGATGAACAGCACGGCGGCAAAGTAGATCGGGATGCCGGTTTTCACGATCTCGGGGGTGACCAGCAGGTAGAACAGCAGGATCACCGGGAAGGCGAGGACGAGGTTGGCAATGAAGGACAGGCCGGTGTCGAGCTTGCCGCCGAAATAGCCCGCCGGCAGCCCGAGGGTCACGCCGACCATGAAGGCGAAGACCGTCGCGGCGGGGGCGATTTTCAGCACCTCGCGCGCGCCCATCACCATGCGCGAAAACACATCGCGCGCAACGTGATCGGCGCCCAGAAGGAAGTAGCCAAAGGCACCCTCATCGGGCGCTTTCAGGGCTGCACCGACGATGGCGTTCTTGGAGCCCGAGAATTGCGCCAGGGGATCCATGGTGATGATCACATCGGCAAAGAAGGCGGTGAAGACCCAGAACATTACGATGCCGAAGCCGAACATGCCGACGGGTGAGTCGAACAGCTTGCCGAACAGACCGAGCCGCCGCTTGAAGCGGATCGAGATGGCGTAGGCCAGGACAAGCGCGATCCACACCGGCCAGAACCGCTGCAGCACCCCGGCGATGACCGCCCCCCAGGACAGAGTTTCCATGATCAATCCCTAACTCAGGCGGATGCGGGGGTTCAGGAAGACATAGCCGATGTCGGATATCAGCTGTGTCACCAGAACGACGAAGACGGCGATCACCGAGCAGCCCAGAAGCAGTTCGATGTCGTTGTTGCCGGCGGCCTGCACCAGCGTCCAGCCAAAGCCCTTGTAGTTGAACAGGGTTTCGACGATCACGACGCCGTTCAACAGCCAGGGAAACTGCAGCATGATCACCGTGAAGGGCGCGATCAGGGCGTTGCGCAGGGCGTGTCTGATCACGACCTGACGAAAGCCCACGCCCTTCAGGCGCGCGGTGCGGATGTATTGGGCGGTCATCACCTCGGTCATCGAGGCGCGGGTCATGCGGGCGATATAGCCGATGCCGTAAAGGGCGATGGTCATCACCGGCAGGGCAAAGTTCCAGAAGGTGATGTCGTCCATCGCCGATGTGGCGGTGCCCATGAACAGGGTCTTGCCCTCGATCCAGCCCCAGGAGGCCAGCAGCGGCGACAGGCCGGTGGTGGCGCTGGCGAAAAGCGCGATGAAGATCACGCCCGAGACATATTCGGGGGTGGCGGTGGTGGCGATGGCCATGGTGGACAGGACGCGGTCGGTGCGGGAGCCTTCGCGCATCCCCGACAGGACCCCCAGCAACAGCGCGGTCGGCACCATGACCAGCATGACCGCCAGCATCAGCCAGCCGGTATGGCCAAGGCCCCGGCCCAGCACTTCGGTCACCGGTTTCTTGAAAACGGTCGAATTTCCCCAGGTGCCCTGGATCAGGCCGCAATATCTTGGGGCGGCGGCGGCGGTGGCCTCATCGGCGCCCCGGGGCAGGCAGCGGCCGCGAAAGGTGCCGTCCTCCATCGACTTGGTCCAGCCCGGCAGCACGCCCAGCCATTGCCCATAGCGGGCGAGAACCGGCGAATTGAAGCCGTTGTTGTCGATCCAACTGACCACCTGATCATCGGTCATCCGCATGGAAGCCTCTGACTTTGCCAGCTTTTCAAGGTTCGGCGGCAGGTTCGTCAGGTAAAAGACGATGAATGTCAGGGCAAGGGCGGTCAGGATCATGACCCCGACCCGCCGTAGGGTGAACATCAGCATGGGCTGTTTTCCGTCCAACTTGAGGCATCAGAACAAAGGCCGGAACATCCGGCAATTTGTCAGATGCGGTCAGGGCAAGGAAGCGGGAGCGCGCGGGCTGGCCGCGCGCTCCTTGGTCTTGGGTCGCCGGGATCAGGCCGAGATCGACCACTTGTAGTGGTGATGCTCGAAAGTCGGGTGCATTTCGCAGCCCTTGACCTTGGGATCAAAGTTGCGGAACACCGAGCGCCAGTAGGGCTGCACCATCACGCCGGATTCCTGCATGATCGTTTCCAGCTTGGCCATGACTTCCGAACGCTTGGCGGCGTCGGCGATCGACAGGGCTTCGGCCAGACCCGCGTCAAAGTCGGGATTCGACATGCCGGATTCGTTCCAAGCCTCGCCCGTGCGGTAGGCCAGCGCCAGGATCTGAACGCCAAGCGGGCGCATGTTCCATTCGGTGGCCGAGAACGGGTATTTGGTCCAGTCGTTCCAGAAGGTCGAGCCCGGCAGAACCGTGCGCTTGATCTTGATGCCGGCGTCGCGGATCTGCGCCGCCACGGCGTCACAGGTGCCCGCCTGCCAGGCGTCGTCCAGCGAGATCAGTTCGAACTCGGTGTCGGCGTGGCCAGCGGCTTCGATTTCCGCCTTGGCGGCGGCAGGATCAACCACCAGCGGGGCCAACGCGGCATATTCCGGGTGGATCGGGCAGACGTGGTGGTTTTCGGCCACGGTGCCGCGGTTGGAATAGCCCAGTTCCAGCACGACCTTGTTGTCGACGGCCTTGATCAGGGCGCGGCGCACCGCCACATCGGTGTAGGGTTCCTGGGTCTGGTTGAAGCGCACCGCGATGGTCGCGGCGGTCACCGCTTCGGAGGTGGTCCAGCCAAGGGCGGCCAACTGGTCGATGAATTCACCGGTGGACTGGTGGCAGGCCTCAATCTCGCCCGAACCTGCAGCGGCGACGGTGGCGGCCGGATCGGTGCCAAAGTCGATGTATTCGATGCTGTCCAGATAGGGGCCGCCATAGACGTCGGTGCCCCACCAGGCGTGGTCGGCGTTCTTGGTCAGGACCTGCTTGATGCCCACGTCGTTGGCGGTCGGCAGATAGGGGCCGGTGCCGATCGGGTTCACCGACGGATCGCCGCCGTCATAGGACTGGTGCACGACGGCAGCCGGATAGTCGGCCATGCCGACGATCACGGTGATATCGGGGGCCAGCAGCGTCAGCTTGACGGTGGCATCATCGACCACGGTGATCGCACCTTCGCGGGCGGCCTTGGTCGTGGCGTCGACAAGGGCGGCCATCCGGCCTGCCATCGAGTTGCCTTCGACATTGCCATCGCACCAACGGGTGATGTTGAAGGCCACATCGGCGGCGGTGAAGGCATCGCCATTGGTCCAGGTCACGCCCTTGCGGACGTTCAGGGTGTATTCGGTGGCGTTGTCGTTGACGGTCCAAGAGTCCAGCAGCATGCCGCGCAAGCTGCCGTCGGCGTTGTATTCGACCAGATATTCCAGCCACCCGCGCGAGAAGTTCGCCAGTTCCGACCAGTCATAGGTGCGCGGGTCTTTCATGGCCTTGGTTTCCATCGCCATGCGCAGCGTGCCGCCCATGGTGGCGTCCTGTGCAAGGGCTGCGGGGGCGTCAAGACCCAGCAGGCCGTAAGCGGCCACGGCCGAAACACCGAGGGCGGTGGTGCGAACCAGGAATTCGCGGCGGCTCAAGGTGCCCTCGCGCACTTCCTGCGCATACATGCGGGCAGCGTGGTGCAGCGTCTCCTCGCTGTGGAGCGTATCTTTCATGCTTGTTCTCCCTGAAAGGCTTTCGCCTTTTTCTGTTGATTTTTGCGGATATCCCCGGTGGTCATCCGACCCTTGCCCTCGTCCCCCGAACGGCAATGATCCCCGATATGACTGCAAGCGATTTCACCCCTGCATTCCGCATCTTTTCTGGCCATCCGTCAACGGTTCGTTCCGGCAGGAACTATCCTGTTTGCGACAAACTGCGGCGGAAATCAGCCTTTGACCACCGCTGCACGAAATTGTGCGAAATCCGCCCCACAGGACGGGTTTCCATTTTGACGGACGATTCGAATTTTGCTGCGCTGCGGCAGCGTTGCGCCGGATTTGGCCGCGTTATTGTGTGCGACGGAATGCCGAAGGCGACAGGCCGGTATGGTGCTGGAACGCCCGGGTGAAATAGGCCGCCGAGGTGAAGCCGAGGCTTTGGCCGATGCGCCCGATCGGGGTGGTGGTTTCGGACAAAAGCTTGCACGCCTCGAAGATCCGGCGGTCCTGCAACAGGTCGATCGCCGAACGACCACAGGTTTCGCGGCAGCAGCGCGTCAGATGGGTCGCCGTGATGCCCAGTTCCGTGGCCAGATCGCCCACCCCCGCCCCCTGGCGAAAGCGCCGCTCCATCAGGGTGGTGTAGCGGGCGACAAGCCGGCGCGCGGCATCGGGGCGCGGGGCATCGGCGGCGGCGCGCACCTCTTGCCGTTCCAGCCAGACCCCCAGAAGCCCCAGATGGTGCCGGGCGGCGCGGTCATGGGCGGGGGTGTCGCTGTCCATCTCGCGCTGAATCATGTCCAGCGTCTGGTTGACCTCTTGCTGGGCGTGAACCTCGCGGATGCGCAGGTGCAACGGGTCCTTGGGCAGGGTGACATCGGTGTCGCGGCCAAAGAACACCGCCGAGCCGAAGACCTGCGGACCCACTTCAAAACCGTGCATGACGCCGGCGGGAATGAAGATGGCGTTATGGGCGGTGTAGCCGCGCGTCACTCCGGCCACGGTGATGCGGCCCTGCCCCTTGGTGAACCACAACAGGCAGGCCTCGGACAGGCTGCGCATCGCCTCGACCCGCCAGCGCCCGCCCGCCGCCAGACGCGGAATCGCCAGCAAACGCATCTGGGACGTCTCGGGCGCGGACTTTGGGGCAAAGGTCGCGGCGGTCTTGGGGGCGGTCTTGGGAACGGGCATGGGGGCGGACATGGGGAGCTGTGCCTTTGTTCGTTTTTTACAATTAATCAACCAATGATCCCGAACCCAAGCAAAAAGATGGCACCGGGCCCGAGTTTTCCACCGGAAATGCGCCAACCTGTGGACAAGTCGGCGCGCCGCACGGAAACCGGCGGGAATCTGCCGAAAAACATTCAGGAAACCGCCAGTTCGCGCCACAACCTCATGCGGGTTCTGAACCAGGTGCGCTGGCGCTTGGCATATTGACGCGAGGCCAGGATGGCGGCGTCGGTCGCCTGTGCCAGGGTCAACGCGCCGCGCAGATGGGCGATCAGTTCGGGCGCGCCGATGGCCCGGGCCGAGGGCAGGGCCGGATCAAACTGCGCGGCCTCGGCGCGGGCCTCGTCCAGCGCGCCCTGGGCGATCATGGCGCGAAAGCGCTGCGCGATGCGGGCGTCCAGCCAGGCGACATCCGGGCGCATCACCAGGGCTTCGACGCCGTCCAGCGGCAACAGGGCCGGCCCGGTCTGCGCCTGCCAGTCGGCAAGGCCGCGCCCGGTGGCCTGCAACACCTCCCAGGCGCGCTGTACCCGCATCGGATTGGCAAGGTCGATGCGGGCGCGGCTGGCGGCATCCAGTTCGTCGATCAGGCCAGCGACCCCCTCGGCCGCGCGGCGGGCATCGGCAAGGGCTCGCAGGGCGGGCGGGGTGGGCGGGATGTCGACCAGACCTTCGGTCAGGGCCGACAGATACAGGCCGGTCCCCCCCAAAATCACCACCGGGCGCGCCAGAAGCGGCGCCACGTCGCGCAGCCAGGCCCCGACCGACCAGGTCACTTCGCGCGGGACATGTCCGTACAGGGCATGGGGCAGGGCGGCCTCGTCCGCCGCCGAGGGGCGCGCGGTCAGGATGCGCCAGTTGGCATAGACCTGCAGCGCGTCGGCATTGACCACGATGCGGCCATCGCGCGCCGCAAGCTCCATCGCCAGTGCCGACTTGCCGCAGGCGGTCGGCCCGGCAATCACCACCGGGGCATGCCGCGAAATGGCATCGATTCGGTTCACTTCGCCGCTTCTCCCTGCATGCGCTTTCCCGGGGGACGGGCCGGTTTCCCTTCGTCCGGCCAGATGGTCGCCCCCCATTCAACGGGTTGAACCTTGCCCCGTTTTGCGACATTTTGCGCCGCAGTCCAATTGTAAAACCAGATGTCGAGGGTCCCCATGTCAAATTCCGTCACCGATCCGGGGATCAGGTACCGCCGCGTGATGCTGAAAATCTCGGGCGAGGCGCTGATGGGCGATCTGGGATACGGCCTGCACCCGCCCACCGTGGCGCGCATCGCCGCCGAGGTGAAATCGGTGCATGATCTGGGGGTCGAGATCTGCATGGTGATCGGGGGCGGCAACATCTTTCGCGGGCTGCAAGGGTCGGCGCAGGGGATGGAGCGCACCACGGCCGATTACATGGGCATGCTCGCCACGGTGATGAACGCGCTTGCGATGCAGGCCGCGCTCGAATCGCTGGGCGTGTTCACGCGGGTGATCAGCGCCATCCCGATGGATCAGGTGTGCGAGCCCTACATCCGCCGCCGCGCCGTGCGCCATCTTGAGAAAAAACGCGTCTGCATCTTCGCCGCAGGCACCGGCAACCCCTATTTCACCACCGACACCGCCGCCACGCTGCGGGCCTCGGAAATGGCCTGTCAGGCGATCTTCAAGGGCACCAAGGTGGACGGGGTCTATGACAAGGATC
>JANMJC010000050.1:0-2575 GCA_031371185.1 Paracoccaceae bacterium
CCCAAAGAGATTTTCCCCGAACGGCCGGTGCCCCTTAAGCCGGATCAAAGGAGACATCGCCTTTGGGCAGATGGATCATGAACTCGGTTCCCTCGGCATCGCTGCGGACCAGTTCCAGCCGCCCGCCATGACCGCGCACCAGTTCGGCGGCGATGGCCAGCCCCAGCCCGGTCCCGCCCCGGCGCGCCCCGCCTTGAAAGGCCGCAAACAGGTGTTCGCGCGCCTTGGGCGGCAGTCCGGGCCCCGAATCCCCGACGCGCAGCCACCATTCGGCCTCGGTCTCTCCGGCGGAAAGCTCGATGGTGCCGCCGCTCCCTTGCGCCTCGATCGCCTGACGCGCATTGCGCACCAGATTGGTCATAACCCGGAACAACTGTTCGTGGTCCGCACGCGCCACCAAACCCGGATCCATGTCGATCAGGGTCTGAATCGGTCCTTCATGGCTCAGGCCCTCGGCCTCGACCACCTCGTCGGCCAGACCGCGCAGGGCAAAGCGCGACAGGCGCGGCGGCGGCTCTTCGGCCTTGCCAAAGGCCAACGTCGCCTCGGTCAGGTTGACCGCCCGGCTGATCGAGCCGACCAGCTTTGGCACGATGCGCGCCAGGGTAGGGTCGGCGCTGCCTTCCAGCCGGTCGGCGAAAAGTTGTGCCGAGGTCAGGATGTTGCGCAGATCGTGGCTGATCTTGGCCACGGCACTGCCCAGTTGGGCCAGCCGCTCTTTTTGCCGCAAGGCCCCCGTCAACTGGGTTTGCAGGCTTTGCAGCGCCTCTTCGGCCTGCCGCAATTCGGTGACCCCGGCGGTCGGTTCGATCACCCGGCGCGCATCCTCGGGCGCTTCGGCATAGGCCTGCATGTGGCGCACGACGCGGCGGATCGGAACCACCAGCAACCTTTGCACCGCGATGAACAACAGCGCGGCGGTCAGCACCGAAATCAGTGCCGACAAAAGCAGGATGCGCAGCCCGTAGTCCAGCATGGCCGAGCGCAGGGGTGCGGTCTGCATGGTGATCTCGATCAGGATCCCGGCATCAAGCGTCGGGTTTCCGATCACCCGGATCACCTTGTTTTCGGTGTCCAGCAGGGTCGAGGCCGCATCCGCGATCAGGGTCAGCGGCCCGGACTGGCGCAGGTCGAAATCCTGGGAGACCGGACCCGGGATCGGTGACGACAGGACCAGTTGGCGAAACTCGTCGCGGCGCAAGACGATGTTGAACACCCCGGCATTGGCCAGAAGTTCGGCCTCCAGTTCAGGGGTGACCATGTCTTCGGCGGCGATCTGGGCGAGTGAGGCGATCTGGGCCTTTTCCAGCCGCTGCATCAGATAGTCGGCGCGAAACCGGGCGATCGAGGGGACAAAGATCAGCACTTCGGCAAGCATGACAAAGCCGACCGTCAACAGCAGGAACCGCCCCGAAAGCGAATTCAGAAAACCGCCACGCCCTGCCGTCACCCTGCCCCTATCCCCACCCCTTGGCGGTTCCCTGAAGGTGACAGCTCACCCCAAAGGCCGTCACCGGCGAAATCCTACCGTCCAAAGCGCTGAATGAACCGCACCAGTTGCTTCAGCCGAGGATTAGCAAAAAGCCGGTCCGAAAAATAGGCCCCTGCGGCGCGTTTGGCGCTTTCTGTCAGGGTCGGGTAGGGCAGGATCACTGCCGCGATGCCCGACAGCCGGGTTTTCTGTGCGATGGCCAGGGCCCAGAACCCGATCAACTCGCCCGCCTGCGGTCCGACGATGGTAGCGCCCACCGGACGCCCCCCCACCGCCATGACCTTGACGAATCCCACCGCCTTGCCCTCGGCAAGGGCGCGGTCGTTGCGGTCGAACCCGGCGCGCAGCACACTGACCCGCGCGCCAAAAGTCTGGCGGGCCTGCGCCTCGGTCAGGCCGGCCTGCGCCAGTTCCGGTTCGGTGTAGGTGACCCAGGGAACGCTGGTGGCGGCGCGGGCGGGCAATCCCAGCAGGATCTGACGGATGACCACCCCGGCATGGGCCCCGGCCGCATGGGTGAACTGCGCCCCGCCTGCCGCATCGCCGATGGCATAGACCCGCCGGTTGGTGGTGGATCGCAGGTTGGGCCCGACGCTGACCCCGCGCGGCGTGGCGGCGATCCCGCCCTTGGGCAGGTCCAGCCGCGCCAGGCTGGGAACCCGGCCCGCTGCCACCAGAAGATGGCTGCCCGAAACCACCTCGCCATTGCCCAGTACCGCCTCCAGCCCCGAAGCCAGGCCACGCAGACGCACCACCGGCGCGCCTTCGTGGATGGTCACGCCTTCGCGTCGCAGGGCGTCTAAAACCACGGCCGCCGCCTCGGGATCGTCGCGCGACAGGCAGGTGGCGCTTTCGACCACCGTGACCGCGCATCCCAGCCGGCGATGCGCCTGCGCCATTTCCAGCCCGATCGGACCTCCGCCCAGAATGACCAGATGCGTCGGCGGCTCGCGCAGGGCAAAGATGGTTTCGTTGGTGAAATAGGGCAGGCTTTCGATCCCCGGAATCGGGGGAACGGCGGCGCGGCTGCCGGTGGCGATGATGAACCGCCGGGCGCGGATCAGCCTTCCGCCCGCTTCCACC
>JANMJC010000586.1:0-7812 GCA_031371185.1 Paracoccaceae bacterium
CGCAGGTCACCAATGGCAATCTGAATGGCCCCTGCATCATGGCCGGGGAAAAGGCGGCCGATCACATTCTGGGCCGCCGTCTGCCGAAGTCGAACCTCGAGCCGGTGTTGAACCCGAATTGGCGCAGCGCACAGCGCTGAACCCTCCGGTGGCCGTAAAGACACCATCCGGCCCGAAAGCAACCCGCTCTGGTCGCGCGGCGACCGGGCGACTGCACATGCCGCTGCGCTGAAAGCTGTCCGAAACGATGCCATCGCGGGGCGGCCCCTGCGCTCAGCTCCGCACGCCCTGGCGCTCGGTGGCCTTCGCATCGTGGACCTTCTGGCTTTTCTCCATCCGGCGGCCAAACCCCTGCAGCGTCGCAAGCAGCCGGGCCTGAACCTTGTCGGCGGCCATTCCCAAAGCGCGGCCCGCCAATCCCGTCGCGTCGAGCGTGCCGTCGTAATGGATCGAACACCGCCCGGCATCGCCCGAAAACGCCATCGACAGCACCAGATCCGCCGAGCCGCCCAGAATGTGGCTGGCCTTGGCCGTGAACAGCACCCCATCCGTGTCGGGGCCGGGCGTTACCCGCAACACGCCGGGCAGCCGAAGCGCCACCGGGCCAATGTCCTTTTGCACGGTGAAATCAAAGCCGCCGTCGTCGCGCGCGACAAGTTTGGCATCCTTCGGCAGGAAATGCGCCAGTTGTTCCTGCCGCTGGATCGCGGATTTCGCCCTTTGCACCGAGGCGGTGAAGTCGACGCTGCCACTGATCTTCATCCCGAAATCTCCAATGCCCCGTCCTGCATCCGTGCCTAGCCCGACCCGGACCGACCCTGCAACCGGGATTTTCAGTCGGCGATGTCGTATGGCAAAAGACCGCGCCGGTCGGGATCAACCGTCAGGCGCCGCTTCAGCGGAGGGACCGAGCGCTGGTGACAATCGCGCCGCTCGCAGATGCGGCAGGAAATGCCGATCGGCTCGAATCGTCCTTTCAGATCAAGGCCATCGGAATAGACCAGCGAGGCGGCATGGGTCACCTCGCAGCCCAGACCAATCGCATAGCGCCGCACCGGGGCCAGAAACGCCCCCCCCGGTTTGGACACGTCGCGTGCCAGACACAGATAGCGCACCCCGTCGGGGGTTTCGGCCAGTTGGCGCAGGAAATGGCCCGGGGTCTCAAAGGCGCGATGCACGTTCCACAAGGGGCAAGCGCCGCCAAAACGGGCGAATTGCAGGCGCGTGGCCGAATGGCGCTTGGTGATCGTTCCGGCCTGATCCACCCGAACGAAAAAGAACGGCACCCCCTTGGCACCGGGGCGTTGCAGCGTGGAAAGCCGGTGCGCGACCTGTTCGATCGACGCCCCGAAACGGTCGGCCAGCCGTTCGAGATCGTGGCGGGTTTCCTGCGCCGCTGCCAGAAAGGCGCGATAGGGCATCAGGGCCGCGCCGGCAAAGTAATTGGCCAATCCGATCTTGGCGATGTCGCGGGCTTCGTTGGTGTGAAACCGCGCGAGGTCAAGCGTGGCCTCCAGCAGGTCGTTCTGGGTTTGCAGCGCCACCTGATACAGGGCCTGAAACCGTTGCGTCGGCACCGCGGCCCGCGCCGACAGCTCAAGCCGCCTTGCCCTTGGGTCAAAACTGCGAAGTGGGGAAATGTTCGAAAAATGAACATCAATACCACGCGCGGCAAGGGCATCGGTTGCGATTACAAGCGCGTCCAGTCCGATGGTTACGGCCGAAGCGAAATGTTCCGCCGCCCGGTCGATCGCATCAAGGTAATTGTCGCAATAGTGAAAGAAGTCGCGCACCTCTTCCCAGGGGCTTGCCTGCATTCCGACGTCGTCACGGCCCAAAGCCTCGTCCAGGGAGGCCAGCCTTTCGTGGCTTTGGCGATAGGCGCGGTGCAGGTCCAGAAAGGCGCGCGCTAGGGCCGGGGCATTGGACGCCGCCAGCCGCAGATCGGCCAAAGGGGGGGGGTGGGGGCCGAAGATCGGGTCGGCCAGCGCCTCGCGCATGTCCGAAACCAGACGCTCCCCTTCGCCCGCGCTCAACTCGGTCACATCAAGACCGAACTCCTGCGCCAGCCCCAGCAGAACCGAGGCCGACACCGGGCGATGGTTGTTTTCCATCTGGTTCAGATAGGGCAGGGACACCGTCAGCTTTTCGGCAAAGCTGCGTTGCGTCAGTCCCAGCCGGGTGCGCAATTCGCGCAGCTTCGCCCCGACATACAGCTTTTGCGCGACCATGAGCCCATCCTTTGCAAAGCTGAAATTGACATTTGCAAAGCCGCGACGTCAAGCCCTTCGCGCGCGCGCCATCACCACCAGGATCGCAAGGTTCGACGCCACCGAAGTGGCCAGCATCAACAGCACGAGCGGCATTTCGGTGGCGCCGGGCGGCAAGAGCGCCCCCGCCAGCGCCGCAAGCACCGCGCCGCCGCCGATATTGATCGCGCCGCCCAGACCCGAAGCCGAACCCGCAAGGTCGGTGCGGACCGACAGGATCCCGGCATTGGCGTTGGGCAGCGACATGCCGTTGCCGATGCCCATCGCGATGGTCAGCCCGAAAAACACCACCGGACCTGACTGGCCCACATAGGTCAGAAGGGCCAGAACCGACAGCCCAAGCGTGGTGGCCAGGGTGCCCCATAGCACCATGCGGTTCATGCCGACCCGGGCCGAAAACCGCCCCGCGATGAAATTGCCGCTGGCATAGCCGATGGCCGTCAACGCGAAGAGTTTGCCGATCTGGCTGGACGACAGCCCGAACACCTGATTTCCAACATAGGGCGCGCCGCCCAGATAGGCGAAAAAGCACCCCGAGGCGAAGGCCGCGCACAGGCAATAGCCCCAGAAGGCCGCCGAGGTCAGCAGCTCGGGATATTGCTGGAATTGCTGGAGTACGCCGCGCGTGGCCGGTTTGGCGGTTTCGCCCAGATCGGCCCAGATCAGCGCCAGAACAACAATCCCCAGCCCCAGAAGCAGCCCGAAATTGGCTTGCCAGCCGACATATTCATCCAGATACCCGCCCAGAACCGGGCCTATCATCGGCACCAGCGTCATGCCCATCGTGACATAGCCGATCATCGAGGCGGCCTGCGACGGGTCATCCACGACATCGCGCACGATGGCGCGCGACAGAACCATTCCCGCCGCGATCACCGCCTGCAACATGCGGAAGATCAGGAATGTGGTGGCATCAGGGGCCAAAAGCGTGCCCAGAGTGGCCAGCAGAAAGATCGACAGGGCCCCCAGCAGCACCGGACGGCGTCCGTAACGGTCGGACAGCGGGCCGATCACGATCTGCAACAGGGCCGACAGCACCAGATACAGCGCCACCGAAAGCTGCATGAAGGCGTAAGGCACGCCGAACCAGGTGGCCATCGAGGGCAGCGACGGCAAAAAGATGTTCATCGTCAAGGCGGACAGCCCGGCCATAAGGATCAGGGTCACGATCTTGGGCGGCGTGGCGCGGTCTGCAAAGCGGGCGTTGGGGGTGCTCATGGGGCTTTGGCTACGCCTGAGGGCCGGGGAAGTCCAGCCACGTCCCTCCCATTTGTGGAAGAAGAAAAGCCCTTCCAATGCAATGCAGGCAAATCCCGGGATGTGGATCAGGGCCAGCGGCCTTTTCAGGTAAATCACCGGAAACACGGCGAAAACCGGCAGGATGACGATTGCTTCGATGGTTTTCAACTCGGTTGCCGAAAAGGTACCGTGGCCAATCCTGTTGGCCGGAGCCCGAAGGCAGTGGTTGAAGAACGCGATCCCCCGGAAAATCAGGACGACGATAACGGGCGTGGTCGATTTGCAGTTCGGATGGCCCGGCCGGGGTAAGGGCCCGAAGACATCCGATCCGACCAGAAGGCCGATTGTCAGCGGGGAACGCGCAGGGCTAACCCCGGGGTTGGAGGCGTCCTGCACAGGGCGCAATCGGGCACGGGGATCGGTATCATCGACCTGTTGTCCGTCAGTTTCTTTGCAAGGTTGCAGTTCTTCAACAGCGACGGTTCAAGAGTTTGCAAATTTACTGGATTCTGCTTTGCCGCAGCCGTTTGGCAGGCTATCAACGGGCGAAGCGGGGGGAACGGCACAATGGACATCGTGGCAGAGCTTCAGTCGCGCCGGGAAGCGGCGCATCAGGGCGGCGGACAGCGCCGGATCGACGCGCAGCACGCCAAGGGCAAACTGACCGCACGCGAGCGGGTGGATTTGCTGCTGGACGAAGGCTCGTTCGAAGAGTTCGACATGTTCGTGGCGCATCGCTGCACCGATTTCGGCATGGCGGGCGATCGTCCGGCGGGTGACGGCGTGGTCACCGGCTGGGGCACGGTCAATGGCCGGATGGTCTATCTGTACAGCCAGGATTTCACGGTCTTCGGCGGCTCCTTGTCGGAGACCCATGCCCAGAAAATCTGCAAGATCATGGATATGGCGATGCAGAACGGTGCGCCGGTGATCGGGTTGAACGATTCCGGCGGCGCGCGGATTCAGGAAGGTGTCGCCAGCCTTGCGGGCTATGCCGAGGTGTTCCAGCGCAACATCATGGCCTCGGGCGTGGTGCCGCAAATCTCGGTGATCATGGGGCCCTGCGCGGGGGGCGCGGTCTATTCGCCCGCCATGACCGACTTCATCTTCATGGTCAAAGATTCGTCCTACATGTTCGTGACCGGCCCAGATGTGGTGAAAACCGTCACCAACGAGGTGGTCAGCGCCGAAGATCTTGGCGGCGCCTCCACCCATACCCGCAGGTCCGGCGTGGCCGATGGCGCCTTTGAAAACGACGTCGAGGCGCTGGCGGAAATTCGTCGGCTGATCGACTTTCTGCCGCTGTCGAATCGCGAAAAGGCCCCGGTTCGCCCCTTTTTCGACGATCCGGGCCGGGTTGAACTTTCCTTGGACACGCTGATCCCCGAAAATCCGAACCAGCCCTACGACATGAAAGAACTGATCACCAAGATTGCCGACGAGGGGGATTTCTTTGAAATTCAGCGCGAATTTGCCGGCAACATCATCACCGGCTTTGTGCGCATCGAAGGCCAGACCGCCGGGGTCGTGGCCAATCAGCCGATGGTGCTGGCGGGATGTCTGGACATCGACGCCTCGCGCAAGGCGGCGCGCTTTGTGCGCTTTTGCGATGCCTTCGAAATTCCGATCCTGACGCTGGTGGATGTGCCCGGCTTTCTGCCGGGTGTGGCGCAGGAACTTGGCGGCATCATCAAGCACGGCGCCAAACTGCTGTTCGCTTACGGTGAGGCGACGGTTCCCAAGGTGACCGTCATCACCCGCAAGGCTTACGGCGGCGCCTATGACGTGATGGCCTCCAAACACCTGCGCGGCGATTTCAACTATGCCTGGCCCACGGCGGAAATCGCGGTGATGGGGGCCAAGGGGGCGGTCGAGATTCTGTACCGCGCCGAACTGGGCGACAAGACCAAGATTGCGGCACGCACCAAGGATTACGAGGCGCGCTTTGCCAACCCGTTCGTGGCCGCCGAAAAGGGCTTTATCGACGAGGTCATCACCCCGCATTCCACCCGGCGTCGCGTGACCCGGGCTTTCGCCAGCCTGCGCGGGAAGAAGCTGGCAAACCCGTGGAAGAAGCACGACAATATCCCCCTGTAGCACCGACAGGGGGGACGCATGGCGCAGCTGCTGCTTGCACAGGACGACTGACAGCGAATTGAACCCGGGCAGGGCGAGACGGTAACAGTGCCCTCGGGGCAGGAGATAACCTTGTTGGATGTGATCTGGAATGTCCCCGGACCGGTTGGAATGGTGACGCGGTTCCGCTTTCTGGCGCCGGGCATCGCCAAGGCAGGCGGCTCGGTAAGCTTTGATCTGGCCCAGACCGACATGCTGGACCTGTGCCAGAATTACGCCTTGCCCCGGGTCGCGGGATCGCTGACCTCGCCCACCCAGATCATCATTTCCCTGTCGGATCGCGCGGTTCCCTTCGGCCAAAGCGATGCCGAGGCCACCCAGTTTTTCGAGGCCTATACCATCGAAGGCAATTCCTGCATCTGGGAGGTTTTCTGATGCATCCACAAGATGTTGCGCGTCTTCCTTCATCCGTGACCCTGTGTGATGCAACCGTGCCACAATGGGGCGATTTGGCGGCGATTGTTCGTCAAACCGGCGATTTTTCGCCTATTCTGACCCCAGGCCGAACCCAAGCGGCCGTCAAGGTGAACCGGGGGCGTGATGCGGCAGAGGCAGCCGTTGCGACCTTCGGCGCAATAAGGAGCAGAAGATGTCAAACGCCGTCCGCGCCATTCTGGCGCTTTACATGGGCCTTTTGGTCGCCGCCTGCGCCCCCAAGGTTGCCGATGAAGTGGTCTACGTCGATCAGCCGCAAATCACGGTCGAACCGACCTATACCGGCAAGTACAAGTAAACGATCACCCCTTCCCGGACGGGGCTGCGGAGTTCCTCCCGCGCGCCCCGTCCGGTTGGTCCGCCCCCGGGTCGGAGGTGCGGCATGATCAAGCATCGTGGCATGCCGTCGCGCCTGACCGGCACCGACTTTCAGTTCACCATCCGGCGCGCGAACCTGAAAGAGGGCGCTACCAGGATCACCAAACGCGAGCGGTTTCGCGACCGCAAAAGCACCGACAAAAAGGCCGATGCCGGGTTCATGGCCGCCTTGTGGGCCTGCTTTGGCGAAGAACCCTTTGAACGCGGCAACCTGGATGCCGGGCGCCTGTCCTGGCTGTTCGGCCGCGAGGTGGTGCCCGCCGAAGATCCTTTCGACCCCGCCTCTTACGATGCGCTGCTGAAGATCGACCTCAAACGCGCCACCGCCGCCTTCCCCGAGGTCTTTGCCCCCGATGCCCCGGCCGTGGTGATGGACGATTGGGACGACGAGGACGAGGCATGATCGGCACCATCCCGCCGACCAATCGCCGCCTCGGGCGCCTTTTTGCTGACGGCGAAAACCGCGCCGTTTTGGCATTTGCGCCGCATGGCGTTCTGCGGGATGCTGATGGTCAGACATCGGGTCCGGCCTACCCAGCCTCTCTGTGTCAAGACTGTTACCCTTCCCTTACCTTTTGGCCCGGCCCGTCAAAGGTCGGGCCATTTTTCGCTGATTTGCGCCGTCCGCGTCGGCAAAGCCCCGCCCATGGCTGCAATCACGGCGATTTGCGCTGTCAGCGGCCCGAAAATGCGGTAAATTCCGCGCCAACTATAACCCTGATACGAGGCAGACCTTCATGCGCAAACTCATCCTTCTTGGCCTTATCGCAACCTCCCTGTCGGCCTGTCTTGGCAACGACCCCGAGCGCGCCCTTGCCGGTGCCGCCACCGGGGCGGTCATCGCGACGGCGACCGGCGGCGATCTTCTCATGGGGGCGGCCATCGGGGCGGGCACCGGCGCCCTGTGCGACGACCTGCGCGTCTGCCGCTGACCTGATCCGCGCCACCGCGCGCGGGCAATTTCCAATCAACGGCCATCCGGGGGAACGCCCCCCGGGTGGCCGTTTTGCATTTTCGACAGCGCCCCTGCCCGGGCGCCCCTTGGGGAGAGCACCATGTTCGACAAGATCCTGATCGCCAACCGCGGCGAGATTGCCTGCCGGGTCATCAGGACGGCGCGCAAGATGGGGATCAAGACGGTGGCGGTCTATTCCGACGCCGACCGCGGCGCCCTGCATGTCCGCATGGCGGACGAGGCGGTGCATATCGGCCCCTCACCCGCGGCGCAGTCCTATATCGTGATCGACAGGATCCTGGCGGCGGTCCGCGCGACAGGCGCGCAGGCGGTGCATCCCGGCTACGGATTCCTCAGCGAAAACCGCAACTTCGCGGCGGCGTTGGAAGCGGCGGGCGT
>JANMJC010000598.1:0-3307 GCA_031371185.1 Paracoccaceae bacterium
CGTGGCCCTCGTCGTCAACCATCTTGCCCATTGCCCACAGGATCAGGGTCAGGGCGACGCCCGATGCGATCAGGGCCTGGGCAAGCGCGCCAAGATGCGCGATGGCAAAACTGCCGAACGACCCGCCGAAAAAGCCGCCCAGGCTCCAGAAACCGTGGCTGGACGACATGATGGGACGGCCGAGACGACGCTCGACCACCACCGCGTTCGAGTTCATCGCGACGTCCATGCAGCCGACCATGGCCCCCATGGCCGCCATCAGCAGACCCAGCACCCAGACCGACGGCGCCAGCACGATAAGGGGCAAAGCCGGGACGGCAGCAAGGGCAAAGCCGGTGGCGATCCGGCGCGACCCGAAGCGGTTGATCAGGCGGCCCGCGAACAGCATCGCGCCGACGGCCCCGGCGCCCAGCACCAGAATAAGCAGGCCAAGAGTGGATTCCGTGATCTGGTAGCGCGGCAGGATCAAGGGTATCTGCGGCGCCCAGGCCCCCATCACAAAGCCATTCGCGGCAAAAAACGCCCCGACTGCCCAACGTCCCCGCCGTGCCTTGGCCATGTCACTCATCCGCTTTGTCCTCGCGATGCTTTCCGCGGTGTTAATGCAGTTTCGCAGCCGTGCCTAGGTGCCCTGCCGATGCCGGCGGCCGAAGGTTCAACCTATGGCAGAAATCCCGCAGAGCAAAATGCCCGGGATCGGATTGGGGGTTGGGGCGAATGTCCCCGGTCATTCCGGGCGCGAAACCGGCGGAAAGCGCGTTTGCAAGCGCGTCAGCCCTGCCCGGGGCAAGTCCCCATCGGGTCAATCCCGATAGAAAGCCATGGCGGGGTACCTTACCGGTGTCTTGAACCAGTTTCAGCCGTGAAAAGCATAGACCTTGCGCGTGACCGGGGCGGGCGGAACAGGAAAAGCCGTGACTTTCCCCGGCCGCAGCGATCCCGCTGCAGCCGGGTCAATTCCGCAAGCGATGGAAAAAGCCAGCGCCCGACCCTTGAGCGCGGGCGCGGGCGAACAGCGGCTGCCCCGGGGGCAGGTCGGGCGGGGGCCGGTGCCTTGATCGGTTTCCCAAAAAAACCGATCCGGGGCCCGGCGGGAATGTGGACGGCTCGGCGCCTGACCTCGGCGAGGGCCCCGGCCAGGGAAAGCGCGGACAAGGCAAGGTTCCGGGATCCCCTGAACAAAACCGCTGCTGCGCGCCTGCGGCATCGCCCACCCCTTACAACCCGGCCGCCAGCCTTGTGCCCTGATCTATCGCGCGTTTGGCGTCCAGTTCCGCGGCCACATCCGCGCCGCCGATGACGTGAACCCGGCGCCCCAGGGCGATCAGGCGATCGGCAAGGCCGCGTTCGGGCACCTGACCCGCGCAGATCACCACGGCGTCAACGGGCAGCACCTCTTGGACCCCGTCGCGCGTCAGGCGCAGCCCCTCGGGACCCGCGCCCAGATAGGTCACGCCGCCCCAAATCCGCACGCCCTTGGCCGCCAAGGCCGCCCGGTGAATCCATCCGGTCGTCTTGCCCAGACCGCGCCCCGGCCTTTCGGCCTTGCGTTGCAACAGCCAGACCTCGCGGGCGGGCGCCACGGGTGCGGGCTCTGCCAGACCGCCCGCCACGTCTTGCGGGTCGCCCACGCCCCATTCCGCCCGCCACAGGGCGAAATCCAGCGTCGGGCTGGGCCCGGAATGCACCAGATATTCGGCTACGTCAAAGCCGATCCCCCCGGCCCCGATCACTGCCACGCGGCCCCCGATAGCGGCCCCGTTTAACACCTCGGCATAGCTGAAAACCTGTGTTCCCGGGGCGACCACAAGCCCCGGATCGCGCGGTGCGACGCCGGTGGCGATGATGATCTCGTCGAACCCCGCAAGGGCCGCCTCGTCCACCGCCCCCCCCAGACGCAGGTCGATGCCAGAGGCCGCCACCTCGGCCCCGAACCAGGCCACCAGCCCGGCGAATTCCTCTTTGCCCGGCACCTTGGCGGCCAGGTTCAACTGCCCGCCCAAAGTGTTCGCCCGGTCAAAGAGCGTCACCCGGTGGCCCCGGCGATCCGCCTCGAGCGCTGCGGACAGGCCCGCAGGCCCGGCCCCCACCACCGCAATGCGGCGCGGGGTCTGCGCGCGGGTCATCGGCAATTCCACCTCGTGACAGGCGCGCGGGTTGACCAGACACGAGGTCATCCTGCCCGAGAAGGTGTGATCCAGACAGGCCTGATTGCACGCGATGCAGGGCGCGATATGGGCCGCGCGGCCCGAGGCGGCCTTGGCGACGAAATCGGGATCCGCCAGAAAGGGCCGCGCCATCGACACCATGTCGGCCTGCCCCGCCGCCAGAATGCCCTCGGCCACCTCCGGCGTGTTGATCCGGTTCGACGCGATCACCGGGATCGAAACCTGCGGGCGCAGGCGCGCGGTCAACCAGGTGAAGGCCGCACGCGGCACCGAGGTGGCAATGGTGGGAATCCGCGCTTCGTGCCAGCCGATGCCGGTGTTCAGGATCGAGGCGCCGGCCCCCTGAACGGCGCGGGCCAACTGCACCACCTCGTCCCATGTCGACCCCTGCGGCACAAGATCAATCAGCGAAATCCGGTAGATGATGATGAAATCGGGCCCGGCGGCCGCGCGCACGCGACGCACCACTTCAACCGGCAGGCGCATGCGGTTGTCAAACGTGCCGCCCCAACGATCCGTGCGGCGGTTGGTGTGGGTCACCAGAAACTGGTTCAGGAAATAACCTTCCGAGCCCATGATCTCGACCCCGTCATACCCGGCCTCGCGGGCGCGGGTGGCGGCGGTGGCGATATCGGCGATCTGTTTTTCGATGCCTGCCTCGTCCAGTTCTTGCGGCGCAAAGGGCGAAATCGGCGACTTCAACGCCGAGGGGCCGACGCAGGTGGGGCCATAGGCATAGCGGCCCGCATGCAGGATCTGCATGGCGATGCGGCCCCCTTGGTCGTGGACCGCACCGGTGACCCGGGCGTGATTGGCGATGTCGGCGGCGCTGTACAGACCCGCAGCCCCGGGAAACACCCCGCCCTCGGCATTGGGGGCCATGCCCCCGGTCACGATCAACCCGACCCCGCCACGCGCCCGCGCCGCATAGAACGCGGCCACCCGGTTCCAGTCGCCGCGCTCTTCCAGCCCGGTGTGCATCGACCCCATCATCACCCGGTTGGGCAGCGTCACAGGACCCAGATCAAGGGATGAAAGCAGATGGGGATAGGGCATGAACAAACCTCCGGGTCCGACGGCACAGTCGCAGGGCCGCGCGGCACTGTCACGCGGAACGCGGCGTCAGCGGGCCCGTGGCA
>JANMJC010000024.1:0-3011 GCA_031371185.1 Paracoccaceae bacterium
GCGGCCAGGATCATCTGTTCGGGGCCATAGTTTTCGGCCACGAAGGCCTTGAGGTCGCGGGCCTTGAAGGCCTGAACCCGTTCGGTCGGGCCTAAAATGGTGCGGCCAAAGCTTTGGTCCGGATAGGCCGCCTCTTGCAGCCAGTCAAAGATGATGTCGTCGGGCGTATCCAGAGCCTGGCCGATTTCCTGCAGGATAACATGGCGTTCGGTTTCGATATCAGCCTTGTTGAACACCGGGTTCAGCACGATATCGCCGATCACATCCAGCGCCAGCGCCACATCCCCCGCCAGAACCCGGGCGTAGTAGGCGGTCATCTCGCGGCTGGTATAGGCGTTGATATAGCCGCCGACATCCTCGATTTCCTCGGCTATCTGAAGGCTGGTGCGTCGCTTGGTGCCCTTGAAGGCCATGTGCTCCAGAAAATGCGCGATGCCGTTCTGAGAGGTCGTCTCGTGCCGCCCGCCCGCCATCACCCAGATCCCCGCCGAGGCCGACAAGAGCCCCGGCATGTGTTCGGTCACGATGCGGAAACCGTTGGGCAAGGTCGTCAGGCGGGTCGTCGCGGTCATCGTTGGGCAATCCCTTCGCGGATCAGACTTTGGATGGCTTTAAGGTCATTCGGGCTTCTTGTCACGCGCTCTGGCCGCTCGAACAGGTCGGACAAATGGGCTGGCAGCGCGGGCCGCAGGCCTATCGCCGCCTGCACGGCATCGGGGAATTTGGCCGGATGAGCGGTGGCCAGCGTGATCATCGGGGTGGCGCCCAGATGCGCCTTTGCGACCTTTACGCCGACGGCCGTATGCGGGCACAGGATCTCGCCGGTCTCGGCATGGGTCTGCGCGATGGTGGCGCTGGTCTCGGCCTCTGAACAGCGCCCCGAGGCGAAGGTCGCCCGCAGCGTGTCGATGGCCCCTTGCGAGATGGTGAAGCCGCCCTTCGCCAGTTCGCCCATCAGCGCCGAAACCGCCCGGCCGTCGCGGCCATAGGCGTCAAAGAGCGCGCGTTCAAAGTTCGATGAGACCTGAATGTCCATCGAAGGGCTGATCGAGGGAGTAACCCCATGGGTGCGGTATTCGCCCGAGGAAATCGCGCGGTGCAGAATGTCGTTGTGGTTGGTGGCGATCACCAGCTTTTCAATCGGCAGACCCATCTTGCGCGCGATGTACCCTGCGAAGACGTCGCCGAAATTACCGGTCGGCACGGTGAAGGACACCGCGCGGTGCGGCGCGCCCAAGGATACGGCGCTGGAGAAATAATACACCACCTGCGCCAGAACCCGCGCCCAGTTGATCGAGTTCACCCCGGCCAGCCGCACCCCGTCGCGAAAGGCGAAATCGTTGAACATCGCCTTCACATTGGCCTGCGCATCGTCGAAATCGCCGTCGATGGCCAGCGCGTGGACGTTGGCCTCAACCGGAGTGGTCATCTGGCGGCGCTGCACCTCGGACACCCGGCCGTGGGGATACATGATGAAGACATCGACATTTGCCAGCCCGCGAAACGCCTCCATCGCCGCCGATCCGGTGTCGCCGGACGTGGCACCGACGATGGTGATGCGCTCGCCGGTCTTGGCAAGGGCCGCCTGCATCATCTGACCGATCAACTGCATGGCAAAGTCCTTGAAAGCCAGCGTCGGCCCGTGGAACAGTTCCAGCAGGAAATGGTTGGGGGCAAGCTGCACCAAAGGCGCGCGGGCTGCGTGGTGGAACCCGGCATAGGCCGCCGCGATCAGACCGCGAAATTCGTCGTCGGCAAAGAACCCACCCAGATAGGGCCGCATCACGGTGAAGGCAATCTCTTCATAGGACTGACCCGCCAGGGCGGCGATCTGGGCGGGGGTCATCACCGGCACCGACTGGGGCACATAAAGGCCCCCGTCGCGCGCCAACCCGGTCATCATCGCCTCGCCAAAGCTTAACGTCGGAGCCGCGCCCCGGGTCGAGATATACTGCATCGTTTCGCCTTTACGCCGTGCGCGCCCTGATCCGCCACATCAGATATCCTGTCATCCCCGCCCAAACAACGGCCAACAGAAACCAGGTTATGGCATAGCCCCAATGGTCATTGGGTATAGTCGAGGTATCGACCGGCTGGGGCGTGATTGCGTCACCGGTCGGCTCACGCGCGACAATAAAGGTCGCCTCGGTGTTCAGCGCCTGCGCCATGGCGGGCACGTCGCGGGCAAACCACATCCCGGTGCGGGCATCGGGCGAGGGGGTGTATTGGTCGGCATCGACCGGCCAGTGCAGATTTCCCACCACATGCGCGGCACGGCCCGGGCGCGGGGTGGTGCGGGCCGTCTCTTCCAGAAAACCCCGGTCAACCAGAATGCGGCGACCATCCGTAGTCTGGAAGGCTTCGATGATCAGCACCCCGGGCGATGCGCCGACCTGCCCTGCCAGCACCTCGACGAAGTCTCCGGTAAAGGCGCCATCGACAAAGACCGGGCGGTATTTGTCAACGCCGGGGTCGGGCACCGCCATCAGCGCCACCGGCTCTGCCCCGATCATCCCGTTGATTTCGGCAAGAATGCCGGCCTTCCACTCCATCCGCTGCAACTGCCAGACGCCCAGACCGATCAGGATCGCGCAGCCCATGGCCCCGAACACAAGCGGAAAGATCATCCGGCGCAGCATGGACAGGCTCCTTCAAATGACGACGCGGGCCGCAGGGGCCCGCGTCAGGAAAGGTTTCCTCAAAGGATCAGTGGGCGCCCCAGACATAGACGGCGGCAAACAGGAACAGCCAGACCACATCGACGAAATGCCAGTACCAGGCGGCAGCCTCGAACCCGACGTGGCGCTCTGGCGTGAAATGCCCCTTGATCGCCCGGATCAGACATACGGTCAGGAAGATCGAGCCGATCAGCACATGGAAGCCGTGGAACCCGGTCGCCATGAAGAAGGTGGCACCGTAGATGTTACCGGCAAAGCCAAAGGCCGCGTGGCTGTATTCGTAGATCTGGAAGAAGGTGAAGGTCACGCCCAGGACCACGGCAAGGATCAGGC
>JANMJC010000061.1:0-2209 GCA_031371185.1 Paracoccaceae bacterium
GTTCAGCGCGGCGGTGCCGACATTGTCGGTATGGCCCAGAACCTGAATGGTGCTGTTGGGATAGCTGATCAGATTGGCCGCAATCGACGCAACCTCGGACCGCAGGGCGGGGTTCACGGTGGCGCTGCCGGTGGCGAACAGCACATCGTCAGGCAGATTCACGCGCAGATAGCTGCCCATATTGGTCACGGTGACATTGGGGTTGCCCAGATTGTTGCGCAAGTCGGCTGCCTGTTTGTCCATTACGGATCCGACGGCGGCGCCGCCCAGTCCGCCAATGGCGGCACCGACAGCCGCCGAGCGCAGGCGGTCGCCGCCATTGCCGCTGCCGGTCGCAGCCCCAAGCAGGCCGCCGATCACGGCACCGGTCATGGCACCATTCTGGGTCCGATAGTTCGGGTCATCAATCCGGGTCTGTCCGGTCGGCGCGCAGGCCGTCAGTGCCAGCATCCCGGCAAGGGAAAGTGCGATGGGGGTTTTCAACGTCATCATTCTGCAGCCTCGTTCTGTAAGACCGGCCTCTTTGGGCCATGGTCGGGTGTATATCAGTACAACGTTCGAGACTGCGATTCCGCACCAGCCGAAAAGCAGTTTTCCGCCGATGGCCAAAAGATCTTGGGATCTAGGCGGCGTCGGCCCGTGCGGCCTCCCACGCCAGAATCGCCCGTTTGACTGGCAGCCCCCAATGATAGCCGCCAAGCCCGCCGGATTTGCGCAAGGCCCGGTGGCAGGGGATGAACAGGCTGATCGGGTTGCGGCCCACGGCAGTTCCCACGGCGCGAACGGCGGCCGGATGGCCGATGGCACGGGCAATCTCGGAATAGGTGGTGACCTGGCCGGTCGGGATGCGCATCAGCGCCTCCCACACCTTGATCTGGAACGGGGCGCCGATCAGGTACAGGGGTGCCGGACCCGCCCCGAACGCCGACTGCACCCAAGGGCCCAACGGCTCGGGGTCTTCGGTGAACGACGCCTGCGGCCAACGCGCGCGCAGGTCTTGCAGCGCCGCATCGGGCCCCATGTCGGCGGCAAAGCCCATGCCGCAGATGCCTTTTGCCGTGCCCATCACCACGGCGGGGCCAAAGGGGCTGTCGAACCACCCCCAACGGATCGTCAGCCCTGCCCCGCCCCTGGCATAGTCGCCGGGGCTCATCGCTTCCCAGGTCAGAAACAGGTCATGCAACCGCCCGCCGCCCGACAGCCCGGCGGTCAAGGCGGGGTCCAGCACGGTATACCGGTCCGCCAGCAGGCGTCGGGCATGGTCGAGTGTCAGATATTGCTGATACCGCTTGGGCGACACACCGACCCATTGCGAGAACACCCGCTGAAAATGCGCGGGCGACATGTTCATCTGGCCGGCCAGCGCCTCCAGCGTCAGGGCAGGCCCGCCTTCGTCGATGATCTGCAACGCGCGGGCAATGACGGCATAGTGATAGGGTTCGGTCATGTCAGCCTCCATCCATGCAGAATAGGGACTGGACCCGGCGGTTGCGACCCGAAACCTGCTTGTTTGGTGCCAGCGGCTGGGGCATAGGGCGGGAATGGTCACGCAGTCCAACTATGCCACGATGCAGGCGATCTTTGTCCGGTTCCATGCGCAGGAGCCGGAGCCGAAGGGCGAATTGCAGCATCTGAACGCCTTTACCCTGGTCGTCGCGGTCGCCCTGTCGGCGCAGGCGACCGATGTGGGGGTCAACAAGGCCACCGCCGCGCTGTTTGCCGTGGCGGATACCCCGGCCAAGATGCTGGCCCTGGGCGAAGCCGCGTTGACCGAGCATATCAAAAGCATTGGTCTGTACCGTAACAAGGCCAAGAACGTCATCAAGCTGAGCCAGATGCTGATCGACACCTATGGCGGCGAGGTGCCGTCCAGCCGTGCCGCGCTGCAAAGCCTGCCGGGCGTCGGGCGCAAGACGGCCAATGTGGTCCTGAACATGTGGTTCCAGCAACCTGCCCAGGCCGTCGACACCCATATCTTCCGTGTCGGCAACCGAACCGGCATTGCGCCCGGCCGCGACGAACTGGTCGTCGAACGCGCAATCGAGGATCATGTTCCCGCCGAATATCAACGCCATGCCCATCACTGGCTCATCCTGCATGGCCGCTATATCTGCACCGCGCGCAAACCGCGCTGCGCGGACTGCCTTATCCACGACCTTTGCCAGTATCAGGAGAAGACGGCATGAAACCCTATCAGGTCATCGGCATC
>JANMJC010000044.1:0-5192 GCA_031371185.1 Paracoccaceae bacterium
CTGCCGCGCCCGGAAATTCAGATCCGTCCCCGTCTGGAAGAAGCCGCGCGTCTGGGCATCACCACCCAGTCGATTGCCGCCATGCTGCGGGTCGCCACCATCGGCGACTATGACGCGGCGCTGGCCAAGGTGTCGCTGGACGGGCGTCAAATCCCGGTTCGCGTGCGGCTGAACGACGCCACCCGAGAGGATCTGAACCGCATTTCCAACCTCAAGGTCACGACCGCAGCGGGCGCTACCGTGCCCTTGTCGGCCGTGGCCGATGTTGTGGTGTCCGAAGGTCCCGCGACCGTGAAACGCCTGAACCGCGAGCGTCAGGCCGAAATCGGCGCCAACTTGCCGGTCGGTGTGGCCCTGGGCACCGCCACCACCCGGTTCAAGGAAATCCTCGCCACGATCCCGCTGCCCCCCGGGGTGCGCGTCGTCGAATCCGGCGACGCCGAGGTTCAGGCCGAACTCTTTTCCTCGTTCGGCAAGGCGATGCTTCTGGGCCTGTTGCTGGTGCTGACGGTCCTGATCCTGCTGTTCCGCTCGGTCATCCAGCCCTTCACGATCCTCGCCTCGCTTCCCCTTGCCATCGGCGGGGTCGCGGCGGCCCTGATCCTGACCGGATCGGCCCTGTCGATGCCGGTTCTGATCGGGATCCTGATGTTGATGGGCATCGTGACCAAGAACGCGATCCTGCTGGTCGATTTCGCCATTGAAATGCGCGTGCGCGGCATGGACCGGATCAAATCGGTGATCGAAGCCGGCCACAAGCGCGCCCAACCGATCGTGATGACCTCGATTGCCATGTCGGCGGGGATGCTGCCTTCCGCCCTTGGGGTCGGCGAAGGCGGGTCGTTCCGCGCGCCCATGGCCACCGCCGTGATCGGGGGCATCATCGTGTCAACGGTCCTGTCGCTGATCGTGGTGCCGTCCTTCTATCTGATCATGGACGACGTCAGCTATTGGTTGAGCAAGGTCTTTTCGCGCCTGATCGGCCCCAAGGAAGCCGAGCCCGAGGCTCCGGCCGCGGAAATCCTTGCCGAACGCATCGCGTTGCTGTCGGTCGAGCAATCGGACCTGCGCAGGAAACTGGCGGCCCTGTCGAACGGCCCTGCCACCAGTCTGCGCGCGGCCGAATAGGCGCGCGCGGCTTTTCATGACCGGCCCCCCCGCGTTCCGCGCCGGGGGGTCCCGGGGGCTGTCGTTCCGCGAGGCAAAAGAAAAGGCACCCCGAAGGGTGCCTCGATCCACCGATTGGCGGAGAGAGTTCAGGCTGCCGAAGAGATGAACTTGACCGCGTCGCCAAAGGTCTGAATGGTTTCAGCCGCGTCGTCGGGAATTTCGATGCCGAATTCTTCTTCGAATGCCATCACCAATTCCACGGTGTCCAGGCTGTCAGCGCCCAGATCGTCGATGAACGAGGCATTCTCGGTCACCTTGTCTGCTTCGACGCCAAGATGCTCGACGACGATCTTCTTAACGCGATCTGCGATGTCGCTCATGTCTTTTCCTCTGAGTTACGGGTCTTTTCCCGGTCAACGTGTCTGGCCGGGCCCTTGCGGCCCCAGCACCACCCCCCCCTTTGGCTCGCTTCCGTTGCCGGTCCCGAATCCGCCAGGGTCTCTGGCTTGCCGGGGCCTATATCAAGCACCGGACCCTATGGCAAACTGTTTCCAGTCTCTTAAAGTTCCCCGCCCCGTCCGGCGCGTTCCCGCATCCGTTTCGACAGCGCCGACTGATAGGTTTGCGACTGTCCGCGCCCCTTTCGGTGCAGCGCTTTCAGATCCTGCGCCCGACAGGTCCGGTCGGCCAGCAGGCCCTGAAACTCGGGCCACAGCCGGCTTTCCAGAATCGTCTTGTCGGCCGGATGTCCCGCCATCGGCAAGGCCAGACAGCGCAGACCCGGCGCCAGATCGGCAATGGCCCTTGCATGCGCGCGATCCTTGTTGCGCTCAAGGGGGTCAAACAGCACAAAGCCGCGCATTCCCTCGTGCACATCTTCGCCTGCCAGCCCCAGATCGGCGCGCATCCCCGGCTCGAACATCCGATAGCGCGGGTCCCTTGGCGGCAGCCCCGAAAACGGCGTGACCTGCGGCGAGATCAGGAAGATCTGTGTCATCCGCAGGGCTTTCGACATCAACAGCGCCCCATACCCGCCCATCGAAAACGCCATCGACGAGACGCGGCGATAGGGCACCACAAATTCGGCCAACCGGGCGCGCAGCGCGTTCAGATCGTCGTTCAGATACCAGTCGTTGCGCGCGGTCTGGATGATCAGATGGCTCCAGCCCTGCGCCACAAAGAATTTCACCGGGCCGCGCTCGTCGAACCTGTCCCGCTTGGGCCGCAGACTGTCGAAACTGACAAACAACCGCCCCCTGCCGGGGTGAAAGACCCGCGCCCGCGAATGCTGTCCGTCAAAGACGGTCTGGCCCTGCTCCGGCGCGCTCATCGCTCAGATCATCGCCATGCCGCCGTTGACATGCAACACGGCCCCGGTGGTGTATCCTGCCTGCGGGCTGGCCAGATACAGCACCGCCGCCGCAATCTCGGCGGGCTCGCCCATCCGGCCTGCCGGAACCTGGGTCAGGATGCGGGCCTTCTGCTCGTCGTTCAACTTGTCGGTCATCGCCGTGGTGATGAACCCCGGCGCCACGCAATTCACCGTGATGTTGCGGCTGGCCACTTCGGCTGCCAGACTTTTCGACATGCCCACCATCCCGGCCTTCGATGCCGCATAATTGCCCTGCCCCGGATTGCCCGTCGCCCCCACAACCGACGAGATGTTCACGATCCGGCCCCATCGCGCCTTCATCATGCCGCGCAATACGCCCCGGCACAGCCGGAAGGTCGAGGTCAGGTTGACCTCCAGCACCGAAAGCCATTCGTCATCGGACATCCGCATGAACAGATTGTCGCGCGTGATGCCGGCATTGTTCACCAGAATGTCGACCGCCCCCATCTTTTCGATGGCCGCCTTGGGCAGGGCTTCGACACTGGCCGCATCCGACAGATTGCACGGCAGCACTAAGGCCCGCGCCCCCAGTTCCTGCGCCAGGGCTTCCAGCGGCTCTACCCGAGTGCCCGACAGCGCCACGCTGGCGCCTGCGCCATGCAAGGCCCGGGCAATCTCGGCCCCGATCCCGCCCGAGGCCCCCGTGATCAGCGCCGATTTCCCTGTCAGATCAAACATTCGTCGTCCTTTCCCTCTTCGGCCCAAAGGCCGCTCGTTTCACCGCCCGCACAGCGCCGTGCAGGCGCCGCCCGCCGTCAAGAATATCCCGCTCGCCACCTCGCCCCTCCGGATGCGCCCCCGCGACAGCCAACTGCCCGCCCGACCGGCCAGCATCTGCAAGGGATCACTGACCGTCCCCATCGCCGCAAAGGTCTGCAAAAGGATCGCCAACGCCAGCCACAGCAAAACGCCCGCTTGCCTGATCGTCACATGCTTCCTCCACCGTCACCGTGGGTAGGGGCACCACCGAGCGGGCGGTCGCCCTCAGACAATAGGCCGCATGGCCATCGAAATTCCTCACCCCGCCCCCCTGCGGCATCCACCGCCCGAAGGAAGCCCGTTTGCCGCCGCTTTGGCAAGCCCCGCGCGCGCGTCCGATCATCCCTTCAGCGCGGCCACATCCTCGGGCGCGCCTACCGCGCGCAGGGTCACTTCACCTTGCACGGTCCGCTTGATCATCCCGGACAGGGCCTTGCCCGCTCCGATTTCCCAGTATTCGGTCACGCCCGCAGTCTCCATCCACAAGACCGACTCGCGCCAGCGCACCGATCCGGTGATCTGCGCCACCAGAAGGGCGCGGATCCGGTCAGGCTCGGTCACCGCTTCGGCCCGCACATTGACCACCACCGGCACCTTTGGCGCCAGAACCTGGACGCCCGCCAGCGCCTCGGCCATCACGGCGGCCGCAGGCTGCATCAGCGCACAGTGAAACGGGGCGGATACCGGCAGGATCATCGCCCGCCGCGCGCCCCGCAGCTTGGCGATCTCGACTGCGCGCTGCACAGCCGCCTTGTGACCAGAGACCACGACCTGCGTGGGGTCATTGTCATTGGCGGCCTGACAGACATCGCCCTGCGCCGCCTCGGCCGCCACATCGGCGGCATCGGCAAAGCTCATGCCCAGAAGGGCCGCCATCGCGCCCACGCCCACCGGCACCGCCTCTTGCATGGCGCGTCCGCGCGTACGCAACAGCCGCGCCGTGTCGGCAAGGGTCAGCGCACCTGCCGCACAAAGCGCCGAATACTCGCCCAGGGAATGCCCGGCCACAAAACCGGCCTGCGCCAGCCCGAGACCTTCGCTTTCAAGGGCCGCCATCGCCGCCATCGAAGCCGCCATCAACGCCGGCTGCGCGTTCTGGGTCAGGGTCAGGTCGGTGATATCGCCGCCCCAGATCAGCGCGGACAGCTTTTCACCCAAGGCCTCGTCGACCTCGTCGAACACGGCTCTCGCGGCCGGATAGGCCTCGGCCATGGCCCGCCCCATGCCGATGGTCTGGGCTCCTTGCCCCGGAAACACGAATGCACGGCTCATCTTGCTGGTTTCTCCCCCGACTGGCCCGCATCTTCGGGCCTTCCACGCTCTTTCCAAACAAGGGCTTACCCCGCGCGCTGCAAACGTGCAATCTCAAGGGCAGTCAACCGCCTCTCCTGACCGGACTTCCCGCCTTTCATGTCGCCCACACGCCGCAAGATCCTTTACGCCGTCTCCTTCGAGATCTGCGGCATCTTCGTCGCCGGAGTGGCCCTTTGGCTGATGTCCACCGCCGACGCCGCGCGCAGCTTTTCACTGTCGGCCCTGGCCGCGACCGTTGCAATGATCTGGTCCTTCGCCTTCAACTCGGTGTTCGAGGCCTGGGAGGCGCGCCACCCCTTGCGCGGGCGCACGAAACGGCGCCGCGCCGCCCATGCCATCCTGTTCGAAGGCGGGCTGCTGGCCGTCCTTCTGCCGCTGACCGCCTGGTGGTTGTCGGTCGGGATCGTGGAGGCACTGATGCTCGAGGCCGGGCTGGTCGCGGTTTTCATCCTGTACACCTATCTGTTTACCTGGGGATTCGATCTGATTTTCGGCCCGCCCGCCTCGGCCCGCTGATTCCCCGCGCGCGGCCTTGCAATCAACGCAAATCCCCGTATAAGGCCGCATCCTTTCCGTATTTCCATGAACCGGCGCAGCCTCTCGTGGACGGGCCGCG
>JANMJC010000121.1:0-4620 GCA_031371185.1 Paracoccaceae bacterium
CCTGCACAGCGATTATGTGCCGGTGCCGCGACTGGTGGGCGATCAGGCCATGGGTCAGGTGGCCTTTCAGTTTGACTATCAAAGTCCGAAGATCTTGCAGGATTTCAGCCCCTTGGTGACGATCCTGGTGCCGAACTACAACCACGCGCCCTATCTGCGGCAGCGTCTTGACACGATCTATGCGCAGACCTGGACCAACTACGAAGTGCTGCTGATGGACGATTGTTCGACCGATGACAGCCGCGCCATCCTGCAAGACTATGCCGACCGCTATCCCGACCGCACCCGGCTGATCTTCAACGAGGTCAATTCGGGCGGGCCGTTCCGGCAATGGGAAAAGGGCCTGCGCGAAGCGCGCGGCGACGTGGTCTGGGTTGCCGAAAGCGACGACTGGAGCAGCGACAACTTTCTGGAAACGCTGGTGCCGTTCTTTGCCAACCCGGCGGTGCAACTGGCCTTTGCCCCCACGACCTTCATGAACGCCGCCGGAACCGAACAGGTCTGGTCGATGGAGGATTATCTGAACGATCTGGGGCCGGACCGGTGGTCCACCGCCTTTGTCAAACCTGCCCCCCAGATCGTGCGCGAGTGTTTTGCCGAAAAGAACATCATCCCCAACGTCTCGTCCGCGATCTTCCGGCGCACCGAAAGGCTGGAGGCGCTGGAAAGCCATGTCTGGCGCGCGATGCGGACCTGCGGCGACTGGGTGTTCTATCTGAACCAGATCCGGGGCGGGTTGCTGGCCTATTCGCCGGACGCGCATAATTTTTACCGGCTGCATCCGACCAACACCTCGGTCGGGTCCTATTCCAAGGACAGCTATTACGCCGAACACGAAGAGGTCGCGAAGACCGTTCAGCGCCACTACCGGGTGGACCCGAACGTGTTTCGCCGTCAGCGCCAGAACCTGATCCTGCACTGGACGCGCAACCGCCCCGGCTTTGATCAGGCCGAGTTTGACCGCTGCTATTCGCTGGCCCGCATCACCGCCGAGGCCGCCAAGCGCAAGCCGCGCCTGATGATGGCGGGCTATGCCTTTTGCTCGGGCGGGGGCGAGACCTTTCCGATCAACCTGGCCAATGTGATGAAAACGGCGGGCTATGACGTGACTTTCCTGGATTGCGGCCAAGAGAACGAAATCAAGGGCATCCGCGACCTTCTGGCCCGCGATATTCCCGTGGTTTCGAATTTCGAGGACCTGAACGGCATCCTGCGCGACTTTGAAATCGAGGTGATCCACTCGCATCACGCCTGGGTCGACAATACAATTCTGGACATCCTGCCGGAAAACAGCCCGGTCAAGACCGTGATCACCCTGCATGGCATGTATGAAACCATCGCCGACGACCAGTTGAAGCGTATCCTGCCGCGTCTGGTGAAACGCACCTCGCAGATGGTCTATATCGCGGAAAAGAACATCGAGGCGCTGGTGTCGCGCGGGCTGGCGCGGGCGGCCGATCTGGCGCGAATCGACAATGCCCTGCCCTTGGGGCGCGGGCAGGCGGTGGACCGCGCCAGCCTTGGCATTGCCCCCGATGCCTTTGTGCTGACGCTGGTGTCGCGCGCCATTCCCGAAAAGGGCTGGCAAGAGGCGGTTGACGCGGTGATCATGGCCCGGGACCTTAGCGGTGCCGACATTCATCTGCTGCTGGTGGGGGGCGGCGAAGAGCAGGCCCGTCTGGCCGGGCATATCCCGCCCTTTGTGCATCTGGCGGGGTTTCGCAACAACACCCGCGACTATTTCGCGGCCGCCGACATGGGGTTCCTGCCGTCGCGGTTCAAAGGCGAAAGCTTTCCCTTGGTGATCATCGACTGTCTGCAGGCGGGGCGTCCGGTCATCGCCTCGGATCTGGGCGAGGTGCGCAACATGCTGACCACGCAAGGCGGCGTTGCCGGGCTGGTCTTTCCGCTGGTCGATTGGCAGGTGCCGATCGCCCCTCTGGCCCGCGCGATTGCCGATCTGGCCCTGAACCGCGACCGCGTGGCCGCGATGGCCCCGCTGGTCGAACGGGCCGCGCTGCGCTTTGATCCCGATCTGATGCGGGACCGCTATGACGCGGTCTATCAGGGCGTCGTGTCCCCCGACGCGACACGTCAAGCCGCTGAATAACAAGGATTTCCGAAAGACGGGCATCGGGCGCCCGCCTTTCGGAGACGTGACAAGACAAAGGACGAAGCATGAGTGTGAAACCCGAATTGATGCTGCACATCGGCATGGGCAAGACCGGCACGACCGCATTGCAGCATTTCTTCTGGGAAAACCGCGCCGAACTGGCGCGGCGCGGCATCGTCTATCCCGCGATTGGCGCGACTTCGAAGGCGCATCACCTGATTTCGCCGCATATCCCGGCCTTTCTTGCCGGGGGCGACTGGAAATTTCTGCAACCCGCCGACTGGGTGGACAAGGTGGCGGCGCTGCGGGCCCCGCGGGTGCTGATGTCGTCCGAACTGATCGCCTGGGCCGGTGCCGAGGTCGTGGCCCCCTTCTGCGCCGCGCTGCAGCAGCACTTCGACCTGAAGATCTGCCTGTATCTGCGGCGGCAGGACAACATCATCATGGCGGGCTACAACCAGCAGATCAAGGCCGGGACGCAGATGCTTGACCTTGACCGGGTGCTGGGCCAGCAGCAGCGCCGCTTTGACTATCTGGCGCGGATCGTGCCCTGGGAACTGGCGGTGGGCCGCGAAAATCTGGTGATCCGGGCTTACGAGCGGGGCCAGTTTCAGGATGGCGACCTGATCAAGGACTTTCTGACGGGGGTGCTGGGGGTCACGGACTGGGCGGGCTTCGACTTTGATCAGGGCGAAAACTCGAACCCGCGCTTTACCCGCGCGGCGCTGGATTTCAAGCGGCTGATCAACGTGATCTATCAGGCCCCCGCCGAAACCGAGATTTACAACGAGGCGCTGATCGAGGTTTCCAGCCGCAAGGGCAGCGGCGCGCGCGAGATCTTCTTTGAACAATCCACCCTGACCTGGGCGCAGCGCGACGAGATCCTGAAACTCGCGGCCCCGTCCAACGCCTATATCGCGGCCAAGTTCATGGGCCGCGCAGATGGCGTTCTGTTCCGCGAAGATCTGGGTCCGGCGCCCGCGCAAGAGGATGGCGAAGCGGTTTCCACCGAAGAACTACAGGCCATCGTGTCCTATCTGCGGGCCGAACGCCCGAAACTGTTTGCGGCCCTGCAAGACCGGGTCGCGGCGCAGAAAACCTCGGTTCGCAAGGTTCTGGCCAAGGCCGCGCGCGACATGGGGCGGCTGCTGGACAATGCGGCAGGCCCAACCGGGCGCAAAGCCGCGCCTTTGACCATACCCGCCAATGCGACGGCCTCACCCTCGGAAGTTTCCCCGATCGCGGCCCCCAGGTCCGAGCGCGCGCTGAAGATGGCGCAGCGCAAGGCCCGGCAGGCGGCGGAAACGGTCGAAACCGGCAGCGCGCCTGTGGCAGAACCCGAACCCGCCCTGACGATGAAGGAGCGGATGGCGGCCAAGCGGGCGGTGCGGGGGGCTGTGCCTGCCGCGACCACGCCTGTGGCAGTTCCGGGACCTGCCCCGACGATGAAAGAGCGGATGGCCGCCAAGCGGGCGGCGCGGCGCGCCGAACCGGCGGCACCCGCCGCGCCGCAGGTCATGGCCTTGCCCGTCGTCGCCGGGGCGCCTGCGGTCAGTCTGGCCCGGCAAGCCTCCAGGGGGGCGGGACTGCCGCTGCATATGGCGCAGCCTGCCGCTACGGGTGCCGAGGCCCCCCTTGACCTGATGGACCTGTCCCTGCCACCCGGTCGCGACGTGGTGCTGCATTTCGGGGTCCGCAAGACCGGCAGCACCTCGATTCAGGAAACCCTGTACCGCAATTCCGGCGCGACCTTGGGCTATTTCTACCCCGATCTGGGGCGGCCCAACGGAAGTCTGGTGCTGCAGAATGCCTTCGCCAACGTCGAAACGCTGGTTGCCCGCCGACGCGAGGTGCCCGGCGGACGCGACCGCAGCAAGACCAACCGCCTTGCCCTCACCCTTCTGACCTCGCAACTGGCCAGATCGCGCGCGGGCGTGCCGCTGATCCTGTCCTCCGAAGGGCTGGATTGGCTGTCGCCCCCGGAATTCACCCGCATGGTCCGATCCCTGGACGCGCAGGCGCAAAGCCTGCGCTTCGTGGGCTATATCCGCGAACCGGTGTCTTACGCCCGCTCGGCCTTTCAGGAAAGCGTCAAGCACGGCTTTCCCAAGCGCAACATGTTCCTGATGCCCGAGGCCGAAAGTCTGGGCAAAGGCTACCACGAGATCGTCAATCAACTGGATGCGCTGGTCGGGCGCGACCGGGTCGATGCCCGCGCCTTTGACCGCGCCCAGTTTCCCGGCGGCGATGTGGTGCAGGATTTCCTGACCCGCGCCGGGGTTGATCCGGGACCGGTGCAGATCAACCGCGTCAACGAAAGCCTTTCGGAACTGGCGGTCAAGCTGTTGTACATGTGGCGAAAATTCACCGATGCGGTCGAATTCGACGTGAAATTCCCCAAATCCCGCGCGCCCGTCATCAAGGCGATGTCGGAACTGGGCGGGCCCGGGCTGGTTATTCACCCCGAGATGGAAGACCGCCTTCAGGCCGAAGTGGTGCACGAACGC
>JANMJC010000126.1:0-2449 GCA_031371185.1 Paracoccaceae bacterium
GACAGCCCTGCGGGTGCCGCCCCCTCGCCAACCGGGGCGATCTGGGCCGGCCTCCGGCGTCTTGCCGCCTGCCCCGGCAGACCGGCCATCGCAAAACTGTTACAAGTCTGTGCAATCCCGACCGTGACGCCTTCGCTCAAAGGGTCCTTGTGCATGCCGGCAACGATGCCCGATCCCGAAATCACGCCGCATCTGACGGCGGCACAGGGCTTTGCGCGGTTGATGCTTCACCGGGCGCAGGACCTTGATGCCGGCCTTGGCGACCTTGGCGGCCCCGACCCGATCACCGGCCTGCACAAGGCGCGCGTGGCCCTGCGCCGTCTGACGACCTGCCTTGACCTCTTTGCGCCGCTGTTGCGCGACCATGCGCGCGAAGTCTTGCGTGCCCGTGCCAAGGCCTGTTTCCGGCTCATGGGTCGGCAGCGCGACGCGGATGTCTATCTGACCCGGTGGGCAAAGGACGACGAGCGCGCGCGGCTGACCCGCAAGGGGGCGGAACTGCGCGCCGCGACCAGGCGGCGGCTTGGGCAAGCAGGCGCGCCCGGTCTGGCGGCGGAAATTCGCAAGGACCTTGCCAAGGGCCGCTTGCTGGGCAGGCGCAAATCGCGGGTTGCCCGGCAGAAGCTGCCCCTTGCAGGCTTTGCGGCCCGGGCCCTGACCCCGGTCTGGGCCGCCTGCATCGGCCATGGGTCCAGCCTTGTGCCTTTGACGCCGAAAGCGCGGCATGGTCTTCGCAAGGACTTGAAATCCCTGCGTTATGCATTGGAATTTTTCGAACCTGTGTTGCGGGGGGAAAGGGTGGAACCCTTGCTGGCCGACCTGCGCCACCTGCAGGACCTTCTGGGTGAATTGAATGATCTGGATCAGGCCCAAAAGCGTCGCTCCGACCTACTGGCCAAGGATCAGGGGCTGGCCGCGCAGGCCGGCATGGTTCTTGCACAGGCCGAGGCGCTGTGGCAAGCGGTCGGGGTGGCAGGACCGGCGTGGGGGTCCTGATGCCAGCGGGCGGGCGGTCTGTGGTCCAAGGGTGGGCCCGGTGTCAAGCCGCGTTGCAAGGGGCGCTCGGCGCAATTGGCGGGCGCGCGTCGGTCGGATCCCCGCACCCCGCGCCCAACAGGTCGGCCATGGACACCGGGTCTTTGCGGGCGCCCCGGGCCCGGGTGGTCAACTTCAGGCGGACCTGTCGCCGGTCAACACCCCGGGGTGCGGCATTTGAGGTGCCGCGTGCCGGGGCTTCAAGGGGCTTGTATCCGCCTCCATGGGGGCCGCCGCCCCTTGCCGCCGATGCAACCCCGAAGGCGGCCAATTCCGGCATCCGTCTGGCAGTCCGCGGGGCAAGGGCCCCCGCCGTCGGGGCAGGCTGCGCCGGACCGGGCCGCGGGGCGCGGGCGTGATGGGACCGGGCACGGCGGTTGGGGGCAGCTTGTCTCTCCCCTCTGCAGGGCGGGCCGGGTCGGATCCGGGGGGCGTTCAGGCTCGCCTCGCGACAAGGCTGGCGGGCGGGACGAACCCAGGGGCGATCGCGGTGTCGCCCTTGGTCGGCATCGGCGGCGAGCCGGTCAGGGGATCACCGTGCCGCCTCGTTCCAACGCCGTCGCGGGCCAGCCCTTGGTGTCGCCCTTGGTCGGCATCGGCGGCGGTCCGGTCAGGGGATCACCGTGCCGCCTCGTTCCAAGGCCGTCGCGGGCCAGCCCTTGGCGTCGCCCCCGTGCCAAAGCCCAAGCAAGCCCCGCCGTCAACCTTCTGCGGTGGTGTCGGCGGGCGTCATCTCGCCGCCTTGCCAGCCCCCGCCCAACCGGTTCAGCGCCGCCGAGGATTGGCCGCGGAATTCTTCCAGCCGATAGCACAGCCGCCCCCTGGCATCGTAAACCTTGATGTCGGACACCGAAGACGGGTCCGCCGGATCGCTGATCACGTCGCAATGCACCGTCAGCGGGCCGTCCAGCGCGTCGCCGTCAAAACGCCGGGCCGATTTCAGCCCGAGCGGCAGGACCGTGGCACCCTGCACCTTGCGGGCCCAGATCCAGACGGTCTGGGCAAGCCCGTCGATCAGCGCGGGGTCGAAATCCCAACGGGCCTGCGGGGAAGCGGGCACCAGTTCTTGCGGGGTCGTGCCATGGGCCTGCGCGATCACCAGCAGCGGGCTGACCGACAGAATGCGGTCCAGGGTCTGAAATTTCGGCCCGTGGCTCAGCCACTTGCGATAGATCTCCGTCATTCCGGGCCCTTCGCGCCACCCGGTGGGTGCCCCATGGTCCCCGACAAGGGCATGGGCGGCAAGGGGGCCCTTCTGCGGGTCACCGTATCTGATATTCGCCTTGTATCTTGTTCGTTTGGGGTCGTCTTTGGTTTTGATTGCGGCGGTTTGGGTTCCGTCTGGGTTTGGGGGGTCGAGGGTCAGGATCAGGTCGAGGGGTCCGTCCTGCAGGGTGAGGCCTTTGAGCATGCG
>JANMJC010000163.1:0-5346 GCA_031371185.1 Paracoccaceae bacterium
GCGCCCCGGGCAAGCCCCTGGGGCGCGCGGTCTTTGTTTGAACCGATCGCCCTGAGGCATCCCGCCAAGAGGGCCCCAGTGCCGGATATGCCATGACCGCCTTGCTTGCCGATCTGACCCGATCTTTGCTGGACGAGGCCCGCAAGGCCGGGGCCGACAGCGCTGATGCCATGGCGATTTCGGGGCGCTCGCTGTCAATCTCGACACGGGCGGGCAAGCTGGAGCAGGCCGACCGGTCGGAAACCATCGAAATCGGGCTGCGGGTGTTCGTGGGCAACCGGCAGGCCTGTGTTTCGGCGTCGGACGTGTCGGGGCGCACCCGGCAGCAACTGGCTGAACGCGCCATTGCCATGGCGAAAGAGGCGCCCGAAGACCGCTTTGCCGGGCTGGCAGAAGCCGCACAGCTTTCGACCGCTCACAACGTCGAAGCCCTTGATCTGGTGGACAACTCTGACGATCCAGCGGCCGCTGATCTGCACGACGACGCCCGCCGCGCCGAGGCCGCCGCGATGGCCCATCCCGGGATCGTGCAATGCGAAAGCGGGGCGGGTTGGGGGCGGCAGGACCTTCACCTTGCCGCGTCGAACGGATTTGCCGGCGGTTACGCCCGGTCATCGCGGTCAACCTCTCTGGTCGCCTTCACCGGCGAGGGCACCGGGATGGAGCGGGACTGGGCCGGCGAAAGCCGCATTCATTCGGCCGATCTGCCGCCGCCGGAAGAGATCGGCACCAGGGCCGCCCTGCGCACGCTGGAGCGGCGCGGGGCCGTCAAGCCGCCGACCGGCATCTATCCGGTCCTGTTCGACGAACGCATCGCGGCCAGCCTGATCGGCCATCTTTTGCAGGCCGTCAATGGCGAGGCGATTGCCCGGGGTGCAAGCTGGGCGCGCGATCTTCTGGGGTTGCAGGTCTTGCCCAGGGGTCTGTCGCTGATCGAAGACCCGCACCGTACGCGCATTTCGTCCTCGCGCCCCTTCGATGCCGAGGGTCTGCCGACCGCCCGCCGTCTGATCGTCGATGACGGCATGCTGACCGGCTGGACGCTGGACCTGTCCACCGGCCGCAGGCTTGGCATGGCCTCCACCGGGAATGCGGCACGCGGCACAGGGTCGCCGCCGTCGCCGTCGACCACCAACATCGACCTGACCATGGGGCCCGACAGCCGCGCAGCGCTGATCGCGGGCATGGGCACCGGGCTGCTGGTCACCTCGATGATCGGGTCGACCATCAATCCCACCACGGGCGAATATTCGCGCGGGGCCAGCGGCTTCTGGGTGGAAAACGGTCAGATCACCCACCCGGTCAACGAATGCACCATCGCGGGAAATCTGCGCGCGATGCTGGCGCGGATCGTGCCCGCCAACGACGCGCGCCCGCATCTGTCCACCCGCGCACCCTCGATCCTGATCGAAGGGATGACCCTTGCCGGAAAGTAGGGATGCGGCCGATCTGGACCTGCTGATCGGTGCCGCCCATGGTGCCGGCAAGATCGCCCTGCGCCACTGGGGCCGCTCGCCGCGCATGTGGGACAAGCCCGACGGAACCGGCCCGGTGACCGAGGCCGATCTGGAGGTCAATGCCTATCTGGAAGGCCTGCTGCGCGCGGCGCGCCCGGCCTATGGCTGGTTGTCGGAAGAAAGCCCCGACACGGCAGACCGCAGCAAATGTGAAGATGTGTTCGTCATCGACCCGATCGACGGCACCCGCGCCTTCATTGCCGGGGACCGCTCGTTTGCCCATGCCCTTGCCGTCGCCCGCGCCGGGCAGGTGACGGCGGCCGTGGTCTTTCTGCCTGCGCTGGACCGGCTTTACACCGCCACGGCGCAAGGCCCGGCCTTGCTGAACACCGTCGCCATTCGGGCAAATGACCGGTCCGACCCGGATGGCGCGCGCATCCTGACCGGAAAGCCCAGCCTTGCGCCCGAGCGCTGGCACGGCCCGCCCCCGGCGCTGGACCGGCATTTTCGCCCCTCGCTCGCCTATCGGCTGTGCCTTGTGGCCGATGGCAGTTTCGATGGTGTGCTGTCGTTCCGGCCCTGTTGGGAATGGGATATCGCGGCGGGCAGTCTGATCGCCCAACGGGCGGGCGCGGTTGCAACGGCAGCGGATTCCGGCCGGCTGCGGTTCAACTCCCATCCCGACCCGCGCAGCACCGGGCTTTGGGCAGCGGGCCCCGCCTTGCACGCTTCCCTGCGCGGGCGCATGGCCTGACCAAGGCTCTTCGTTGCCCTTTCAGGGCCTCATCGCCCGCCGTGACTGGTCCTTGAAAAAGCAAAGGACCGCCCGGGGTGCGGGCGGTCCTTCGGTTGTCTGGCGTCTCGCCTCAAGCGCGCGGACGCTTTGGCGGCACGAAGCGCTTTGACGTGTCCGTTGCATCCCCGCGCGGAGCGGCGGGCTTGGGCTTGGCGCCAAAGGGCCGTTTGCCCTCGGCAGCGTGGCTTTTGAACCCGCCCGCCTTGCCCGCAGGCGCCGCCTCACGTTTGGCATAGGGGCGTGCATCGTCGCCCTTGGGGGCATAGGTGCGCTTGGTGTCGCGGTCGCCTTCGGCGGCATGGCTTTTGAAGCCGGTCGAACGCGCAGGCTTGTCGGGCGATCCGCCGTGCGACTTGAACCCGGTTGACCGTGGGGCCGCCTTGGCATCCGGGCTCCAGCGCGGCTTTTTGGCGTCGCCATCGGTGGCGCGCGGTGCGTAGGGCCTGGCTGCGGACTCCTCGCGCTTGGCATAGGGCTTGGTCGCGCCTTCGGCACGCGAAGCATAGGGCTTGCGGTCCGAATCCTCGCGCTTTGCATAGGGCTTGGTCGCGCCTTCGGCACGCGGAGCATAGGGCTTGCGGTCGGCACCGTCCCGCGGGGCATAGGGCTTGGCCGCACCTTCGGTACGCGGGGCATAGGGCTTGCGGTCGGACTCTTCGCGCTTGGCATAGGGCTTGGCTGCGCCTTCGGCACGCGGGGCATAGGGCTTGCGGTCGGCACCGTCCCGCGCGGCATAGGGCTTTTCGCCGGCAGCGCGGGGGGCATAGGCCTTGCGTTCAACACCCTCTTTGGCCGCGTAGGGCTTGCGCGGTGCATCCTCGTCGCGTTTGACGTAAGGCTTGGGCGCCGCATCGTCGCGCGGAGCATGGGGTGCCGCCGCGCGCGGAGCTTCCGGCTCGCCGTCTTCGACGATACGGGCGGGCTTGGGGCTATAGGCCGGGCGCTCTGCCCGTTCCGGGCGTTCGGGCCGGGCGGGACGTTCGGTGCGCGGGGCCGCCTTGCGCGGCGCGGGGGCACCGCGCTCGGGACGGTCCACATCCGGCGCATCGGCCAATTTCTGCATGTGCAGGTCGGTGTCCAATTCGGTCATCAGACCGAAGCGCCCGGATTGCGATTCCAGAATCTGCACAAAGGTCTCGTCCTGCTTGACCCTGATCGCGCCGATGGAATCCTTGGTGATCCCGCCCGCTTCGCAGATCTTGGGCAAAAGCCAGCGCGCTTCGGCGCGGCCGGTGTGGCCGACCGACAGGCGGAACCAGACCGACGGCCCGAACTCTCCGCGCTCGCGTGGCGGGGCGGCGGCTGCTGGCGGCAAGGCATCCGACAGCACCTCTGGGGCAGAGCGCCCCTCGCGCCACAGGCGCACGAAGGCGGCAGCGATCTGTTCAGGGCCATAGCGGCCCAACAGGGCGCTGGCCATGGCGGCTTCTTCCCCGGCAGGCTCGGCCAGGAAGGCATGATCCATCACGCGGGTGTCTTCGCGCTCCTGAACCTCGTCTGCCCCCGGAGCCTTGCCCCATTCCGCCGTCACCTTGGCTCCGGCCAGCAGGCGCTGCGCCTTCTTGGCCTCGGCCGAAGGCACGATCAGCGCCGACACACCCTTGCGCCCGGCGCGGCCGGTGCGGCCCGACCGGTGCAGCAGGGTTTCGGAATTCGACGGCAGATCGAAATGCACGACCAGATCCAGACCCGGCAAGTCGATGCCGCGCGCGGCCACGTCGGTCGCGATGCAGACCCGCGCACGACCGTCGCGCAGGGCTTGCAAGGCATGGGTGCGCTCGGCCTGACTCAACTCGCCCGACAGGGCCACAACCTGAAAGCCCCGGTTCGCCATGCGGGCATAAAGATGGCTGACATTGGCGCGGGTCTTGCAGAACACGATGGCCGCGCGGGCCTCGTAGAACCGCAGCAGGTTGAAGATCGCGTGTTCCTTGTCGCGCGACGCCACCGACAGCGCGCGATATTCGATATCGACATGCTGGCGCGCCTCGCCCTGTGCCACGATGCGCAAGGCATCGCGCTGGAACGTCGCCGCCAGCTTTTCGATTTCACGCGGGACGGTGGCCGAAAACATCAGGGTGCGCCGTTCAACGGGCGCGGCCCCCAGAATGAACTCCAGATCTTCGGCAAAGCCCAGATCCAGCATCTCGTCGGCCTCGTCCAGAACCGCGGCCTTCAGCCCGGTCAGGTCCAGCGATCCACGCTCGATATGGTCACGCAGGCGCCCCGGCGTGCCGACAACGATATGCGCGCCGCGTTCCAACGAGCGGCGCTCGTTGCGGTAATCCATCCCGCCCACGCAAGAGGCGACCTGCGCCCCCGCCGGGCCATAAAGCCATTCCAGCTCGCGCTTGACCTGCAAGGCCAGTTCCCGCGTCGGCGCGACAACCAGCGCCAAGGGGCGGTCGGCGAACAGCAGCCGACCCTGCCCGTTCAGCACCTCGTCGGCGATGGCCACGCCAAAGGCCACGGTCTTGCCCGATCCGGTCTGCGCCGACACCAGAAGGTCGCGCCCCGCGACCCCTTCGGCCAGCATCGCTTCTTGCACGGCCGTCAGGGTCTCATAGCCCTTTTCCGCCAATGCCAACGCCAATGGCGCGGCAATTGCCAATTCCATCATCTTGTTTTTTCCCAAAGGGGGGTGCGCTTGCACCCGAGGTTACCAAACGGCACCATGCCCCTTTGCTGCGCCTGACCTCCCTGTCACAGCGCATCCCGGAGTTTTCGGGCCGATCTGCGGGCCGTATAGAGATTGCAAGGCTCTGTCTAGGGCCTAAATCCCGCAGATGGTTAATGCCAAGTGCACCCTTGCCCTTCACTTTGATCCAAATATTCCCGGGGGATGCCCGGATTTTTCCTGCGAAAAATCCGGGCTTGGGGGCTGGCCCCCCTCTTTCGGCTCAATCGCGCAGCAGCTCGTTGATCGAGGTTTTCGACCGTGTCTGCGCGTCGACCTTTTTCACGATCACCGCGCAGTACAGGTTGATGCCGCCCTTTGACGGCATCGACCCCGCGACCACGACCGAACCGGCGGGAACCTCGCCGTACATGACGGCCCCGGTTTCGCGGTCAACGATCTTGGTCGATTTGCCG
>JANMJC010000168.1:0-8504 GCA_031371185.1 Paracoccaceae bacterium
GCTGGGCGTCGTCGTCGCGTTCTTGTGCAGTGAGATCATCATGCCGTCTGCACCCCCTTGGCATCAGCATGCAACCCGGCGATCAGATCGCGAAGTGCTGACCTTGCGATGAACAATGGCAGGCGTCGGACGTCGATGCAACGCTCCGGGATGGAACAGGTAAGCGAGTACATTTTTTTTGACTGATATTACACTGATCTCAGAAAGGACAACTCTTGATATTTAAGTAGTCTTGGCCTTGACTTAAAGGGAAACTTGGCTCTTCAAATTGCTGGACGCGCGGTGGTACTCACCGTATGATTATGGGTCTGGGACCGGACCACAAGTTCCCTCCCCAAGTTCTGTCGAACGCCCACCCCAGCGCCTCCAAGTCATCCTCGGCCCCCGGCGCCCAGTCGGTGAGCACATATTCCCGCCGGTCGCTGATCTTGCCGTCGCCGTCCGCGTCGTAAAACAGCACGCCGTCTCCCGCCCCGGCCCTGTTGTCTGAGCGTTACCTGCGATTGTTGAAACGCTGCCCTGACCACCTGCGTGGCCACGGCGCGACGAAGTCGCCCTTTGCCCAATTCGCACCCGTCAGGCCCGCGAAAAGGACACGCCCTTGAACGCCGGGATCAACCCCCTAGGCCGCCTGACGTTTCAGCGACTGGGCCATGCAGTGGATGCCGCCGCCGGTCTTGGAAATCTCGGACATGTCGATGGCGGCCACTTCAAAGCCGCGCGCGCGCAATTGACCGATCAGCGACCTGGAAATGGCCGGAGCAATCACCCGGTCCCGTCCCAGTGACATGAAGTTGCACCCAAGCGCCATGGTGTCCTGAAACGGCACGTCGATGATCTCGTGACCCTTGGCGCGCAGCCAGTCCACAATCCCGGGTTCGGTGCAATCCAGACAGACCGCAGTCAGTTTCGGCGCGATGGGAACCACCATCAGATCGATGTGCACATAATATTCGTCGATGAAAGCCAGACGGGTTTCCCAGCCTTCGGCCTCGAACCAGGCTTGCACCTGCCGCGCGCCTTCTTCCTGGGTGCGCGCGCCGCCGCATCCGATCAGCACGCAGCCCTCTTCGATCACGTTGAAATCACCGCCCTCGAAGGTGCCTGCCGTGACCATGTCATAGATCGGGATGCCAAGCTGTTCATAGGTGCGGATCGCGGCGTAATTCTCGCCGCGCCGCCACCAGTTGGCCATGGCGGTGATGATGGCGCCGTAGGGGGTCATCACCGAACTGTCACGGGCATAGACCTGCATGGGCAATTCGGGGGTGGGTTTGTGCATGTGCACCTTGACCCCGAAATGTTCGTAGGCCGACACCAGTTCGGCGTGCTGGGCCTGTCCGACCTGCACGTTGCACGGGGCTTCGCGCAGGTGTTTGCGCGACAGCGACGAGGTCGACAGATGCCGCAGGTGGGCCGGAGAGCCCAGAAGCACATCGGTCAACGGATCCGTTTCATTGCGAAACCCCCAGGCTTCAAGGGGCGCGGTGCCGCCTTTCAGGTTGCGGCGTTGCAGGCTGAAGGGTTCGGATCCGTGGTGATACATGCTCATCGGCAGTCTCCTGTGACTTGAGTGCGGGGAAGGGGGCCGCCCACGCGCGCCAGTGGATTGGCAAGGGGAAAGCGCCTGTCGGTGCCAGATGGTCACGGGCCCGTGCCGTCCTGTCGGTCGCGGCGAAGGACTCGGCGCGGGTCATGGGCATCGTCCCCTCCATGGCGCAAATCTAAACGAGGGAACGGGCGCAAAGAAAGGGAAAGTTTTGGAGGTCCGGGTCAGCCCCTCTGTCGCCCGGTTCGTTCGGGGGCTTCGGAATTCGCGGCACCGCGTATCGGCGATTTCGGTCGTCTGCGGGGGCTGTGCGGTGCGGACCAAAGAGCGCTTCAGGGCCGTTGAACCCCCTGGCGGTTCAGGGTGACCCGGTACAGGCTGGTGGTGGCCGTGATGTACAACTCATGCTTGGCCCGACCGCCGAAGCACAGGTTCGACACCGGTTCGGGCACAAGGATCTTGCCCATCAGATGCCCGTCCGGGGCCAGACAATGCACGCCGTCCTGCGCCGAGGACCACAGGTTGCCGTCACTGTCGACGCGGATGCCGTCGGCGCAGGCCGGGGAAATGGTGTGAAACGGGCGTCCGTTGTACAGAGCACCGTCCGGCGCGCAATCGTAGACCCGGATATGCTGGGCATCTCCTTCAAACATGCGCCCGGTATCGGCCACATAGAGAAGGCTTTCGTCGGGCGAAAAGGCCAGTCCGTTCGGGGCTTTCATATCCGCGACCATCACCCGCAGGGCATGGGTCACAGGGTCGGCGCGGTAGACCACGCAGGGGTTTTGCTGGAGGCCCGCAAAACCTTCGTAATTGGTGATGATGCCGTAATGGGGATCCGAGAACCAGATGCTGCCATCGGATTTCACCACCACATCATTGGGCGAATTCAGGGGCTTGCCGTTGAACGCATCGGCAATCACCGTCAGGCCGCCGTCCAGTTCCGTGCGCGTGACCCGCCGCGTCCCATGCTCGCAAGAGATCAGCCGCCCCTGCAGGTCGCGGGTGTGGCCGTTGGAATAGTTCGACGGCGCACGATAGGTCGACAGGCCCAGATCCGGCGTCCATCGCAGGATCTTGTTGTTGGGAATGTCGGAAAACAGCAGGCAATCGGCATCGCCGAACCAGACCGGACCCTCGGCCCAGTCAAACCCGGTCGCAAGGCGCTTGACCGGGGCGTTGGCGATCACAAAGCGGGCAAAGGCGGGGTCGTGAATTTCAAAGAATGACACGGGATTGGTCCTTTTGCAGCCTGTTGTCTGGTTAACCTTGGCTGGGGCTTTGGTCAAACGCGACGAATGCGGCCATCGGAAATGCCGAACCGATGCCCGGGCCGCAATACACTGTCGGTCGATGTCTGGGCCAAGGTTCCGGGCGGCCAATGCGCCCCAATACCGGCAACATGGCAACGCCCGGGTCGCACACCTCCTTGGGCAGCCGTCGGCCGTGTTGACCAGCCTGATGCCGCGCGCGCGGCAGGCGGCCAGATCGGATCGCGGTGGCGCGACCCCCCGGGGGCCGACCTGCACCGGAAACGCCGCCTGTCCGCCCCTTCGAAGACCCGATGCACGCCAGAGGCTGCATCCGAAGGCTTCCGGCCCCTTCGGGACGGGTTGCATCGTGCTGAAAGGCCACCTCGGACAGGCCGTTCTTTCCGGTTGACGTCCCGTCAGGCACGGTTCATCTTTTTGATAACATACCGAAATTTCCGCCCGCCTGTCACGAGCAAAGGGAACCCGATGAGCCTGTCCTTGTTTGACCTGAGCACAAAACGCGCGTTGATCACCGGATCGTCGCAGGGCATCGGTTTCGCGCTTGCGCGCGGTATGGCGGCGGCGGGTGCCGAGATCGTGCTGAACGGGCGCGACCGGGCCAAACTGGAAGCGGCAGCCGCAACCTTGCGGGCCGAGGGGCACAGGGTGCTGACACTTGCCTTTGACGCCACCGACCACGAGGCGGTGCGCGAGGCGGTCGATGGCTTTGAGGCCGAGGTTGGCGCTATCGACATTCTGGTCAACAACGCGGGCATGCAGCACCGCGCGCCGCTGGAGGATTTTCCCGCCGAGGCCTTTGAACGCCTGCTGCAGACCAACGTTGCCTCGGTCTTTCATGTGGGGCAAGCGGTGGCGCGGCACATGATCGCGCGCGGGGCCGGCAAGATTGTGAACATCTGTTCGGTTCAAAGCGCGCTGGCGCGGCCCGGGATCGCGCCCTACACGGCCACCAAGGGCGCCGTGGCCAACCTGACCAAGGGCATGGCGACCGATTGGGCGCGGCACGGATTGCACTGCAACGGTCTGGCCCCGGGGTATTTCGTGACCCCGCTGAACAAGGCCCTGGTCGAGGACCCGGTCTTTACCGCCTGGCTGGAAAAGCGCACCCCGGCGGGCCGTTGGGGGCAGGTTGACGAACTGGTCGGAGGCTGCATCTTTCTGTCCTCAGCGGCGTCCTCGTTCGTCAACGGCGCGATTATCTATGTCGATGGTGGCATTACGGCCTCGCTATGAGCCGCTTTGTCGTGATGGGGGTTTCGGGCTGTGGCAAAAGTCGCATCGGTCAGGACTTTGCTACCGCCATCGGGGCGCGTTTCATCGACGGAGACGGCCTGCACCCGCAGGCCAACATCGACAAGATGAGCCGGGGGCAGCCCTTGCAGGACGAAGACCGCGCGCCGTGGCTTGACCGGGTGGCCGACGCGCTGCGCGATGACGGCACGGTGGTCGCCTGTTCAGCGCTGAAACGGCGGTATCGCGACCAGATCCGGGCGGGGGCAGGGGGGGCGGTGACGTTCCTTTACCTGCGCGGTCAGCGCGCCACGCTGCAGGCGCGGGTTTTGCGGCGCCCGGGGCATTTCATGCCGCCCGCCTTGCTGGACAGCCAGTTGGCCACGCTGGAGCCGCCCACACCGGATGAGCGTCATCTGGTGGCGGATATCGAACGGAAGCCCGAAAAGATCGTCGCGCTGTTTCTGGCCGGATCGGCGGAATTGCCGCCCAGTCCGTGACCCAGTTCTTGCGATTGCCCCGGGCGGTGACCTTGGCGCTGGCCGGGGGACCGGAGGGCCCGGGGGGGCATGGCGCGCACAAGGGGCTCGCCGTCTTTGCAGACCACTTACCGTTTGCCGCCGTCAATCCGGGCCGAGGGGCAAGACCGCGCAGCCGGTCGGGTTCTGGCGCGACGGTGGCGCGCGGCGCGGGCCCCCCGCTGTTGGTCAGGTCACGGTAAAGGCGCGGCGAAAGGCGCCGAGGGCCGCTTCCGGGGTGCCTGAAGCATAGGCCTCCTGCGTGATCGGCCCCGCGTATCCCATGGCGACAAGCGCCCGGGCAACGCCGGGCCAGTTGACCTCTCCGGTTCCCGGCTCCAATCGGCCCGGAACATCGGCCCCCTGAATTTCACCGATCCACGGCAGGCATTGGCGACAGAGTTCGGTCAGATTCCCCTCGCCGATCTGGGCGAGATACAGGTCAAGGTTCATGATACCTGCATTTTCAGCCCTGTACTTCATGCCCGTATTGACGCCGAACGTCGTCGCGCATCAAGGGACGCATTGCCAGACGCAAGCCCCCGGGCCGGGCCCGACAAAGAAAACCGGGCTGTTCCGGGGGTCAGGCGGTCGTTGCAGAACCCAGGATCTGGTCGGCTACAGCGCCCGAGCCCAGCATGTCCTGCAAGGTCAGCGAATCGATCATGACAAGGTAGGACCAGAACACCTCGGCAAAGACCTTGCGGATGCGACAGGTATCCTCGTCGGTGCAATCCTCGCAGCGCTGGTAGGCGCGGCGCGACAGGCAGGGCAGCGGGGCGATGGGGCCGTCGATGGTGCGCAGAAGTTCCGAAATCGACACTTCGGCTGGCTTCTTGAGCAGGACATAGCCGCCCGACCGCCCCCGGATCGACACGATCACGCCTGCATTGCGAACCTCAAGCAGGATGTGTTCCAGAAACCGTTTCGGCGTGCCCGAACGCTTGGCGATCTCTTCGATCGTCAGGGGTCTAGGCTCGCCCGCAGCGGCCTCGTCGGCCAGAACCAACAGCGCCTTCAGGGCATATTTCATCTTCTGCGTGATCATAAGGCAGAGTTACGCGGTGACGTGCCCGGAATCAACGGTGGGATTCCCGTCCCGGCGTGCGGACAGGCGACGTTGCCCGGAAACCTCATTGCGACGGGGGTGCTTCGGGCCGGCGGGGTTGCGGCTTGGGCAGGATGATGCGGCCAATGTCGACAGGCTGGCGCGGGCAACCCCTTGGCGACCTGGCCCTGAATGTCCCGCAGAGTTGCTTTCGTCGAAGCGGTATGCAATCCCATCACGGATGCAAAAGATGATATCTCCGCCCAAGACAAATCCGCCGGCCGTCACGCTGAAGGACATCGCCGCTGCGGTCGGGGTCTCGTCCGCGACGGTGTCGCGGGTCCTGAACTTTGACTGGACCCTTTCGGTCAGCGAACAGACGCGGCAGGCGATCATCGAAACCGCCGAAGCGATGAGCTATTCGCCCGTCCGGCAGCGCAAGCAGACCCCGCGTGCCGCAGCCCCGAAGATCGCGCTAGTCCATTTCCTGCGCCCCGAACAAGAGTTGAGCGACCCCTATTATGTGGCCCTGCGGCTGGGGGTGGAACGGCGCTGTGCCGAGTTGAAGATCGAGCCGACCAAGGTCTATCAGACATCGGAATTCCCCGACGCCAAGGTGTTGCGGGGTGCCTCCGGGGTGATCGTGATCGGCTGGCATTCGCCCGAGGAAGAGGCCTGGATGGTCAGCCATGCGCGCAACATCGTCTTTGCCGACTATGCGCCCGCTCAGGACGGCACGGACTGTGTGATGAACGACTACGAGGCCGCGACGGTCACCCTGCTGGAGGCGCTGGCGGGACTTGGCTATCGCAGGATCGGCTTTGTCGGCTGGACCGACCGACTGTCGCGCGGCGGAATCGAGCGGCCCGAAAAGCGTTATCTCGCCTACGAATCCTGGATGCGCAAACGGGGCTGGTTCGACCCCGACCTGTGCCGCTTTGGTTTCAACACGGCCGAAAGCGGCTATGACCTTGCCCTGCACCTGCTGGAACAAGGCCCCCGCCCCGAGGTTCTGGTGACGGCGAATGACAACATGGCCGTCGGTGCCTACCGCGCGATCCACAAGCTGGGTCTGCGCATCCCGACCGATATCGGCGTGGCAAGCTTCAACGACATTTCGGTCGCCCGCTTCATGACCCCGCCCCTGACGACGGTGCATCTGCCCGCCGAGGAAATCGGTGAAAACGCGGTGGATTTGCTGGTCGAACGGTTGAAGGGCCGCAGCATCGCCAAGAGGGTCGTGCTGGAAAGCCGTCTCGTCTGGCGCAACAGCACGCTGCCAGCACGGACGTAACCATGCAAGATCAAACAAGTTTTTCTGAAAGCGGCAGGTTTTACTAAACTTGTTGCCGGATGGGATTTCCTTCGCTAACCTTCCCTCAGCGACGGCAAAGGCCGCGCCTTCGACATGGGAGGAAAACATGCGATTCTTTAATCCGCGTTTGCGGAACGTGGCCGGTATGGCTGCCGGCGTCAGCCTTTTGGCGATGTCTTCTGCCTGGGCCGCCGAAGTGACCGTCTGGTGCTGGGCACCCGAATTCAACGGCGCTGCGATGAACGAAGCCATTGCGCGCTATACCGCTGCAAACCCCGACACGACCATCACCGTGGTCGATTTCGCCAAGGCCGACCTTGAAACCAAGCTGCAGACCCAACTGGCTTCGGGCACGACCGAAGGTCTGCCGGACATCGTTCTGATCGAAGATTACGGCGCCCAGAAGTACCTGTTGTCCTTCCCCGGCGCGTTTGAGCCTCTGACCGACAAGATCGACTACAGCCAGTTCGCCGACTACAAGGTGTCGCTGGCAACCGTCGATGGCCAGACCTACTCGCTGCCCTTCGATTCGGGCGTGACGGGCCTGTTCTACCGCTCTGACCTTCTGGCCGAAGCCGGCTATGACGCGGCCGCTTTGGCCGACATCACCTGGGAGCAGATGATCGACATCGGTCTGGCCGTGAAGGCAAAGACCGGCAAGCCGATGTTCTCGATGGATCAGGCGGATGCGGGCACGATGCGCATGATGCTGCAATCGGCAGGGTCGTGGTATTTCAACGCGGACGGTTCGGCCAACATCGCGGGCAACCCGGTGTTCAAGGCCTCGCTGGAAACCTGGGTCAAGATGCTGCAGACCGCCGACCTGTACAAGGCCGTGTCGGGCTGGGGCGACTATACCGGTGCGTTCAACAATGGCGACGTTGCGGGCGTTTACACCGGCGTGTGGATGACCGGCGGGATCAAGGGCAACAACATGTCCGGCAAATGGGGCGTGGCTCCTTTGCCGAAACTGTCGAATGTCGAAGGCGCCGGCCATGCCTCGAACCTGGGCGGTTCGTCCTGGTACGTCCTGTCCGCGGGTCCGGCCAAAGATACGGCCATCGACTTCCTGAAGACGGTCTGGGCGGGCGACGCTGACTTCTACCAGAAGATTCTGGTCGGTCAGGGTGCCTTTGGCGCCTATCTGCCGGCCCGTGCCGGCGAGGCCTATTCGGCGTCCGACGAATACTTTGGCGGGCAGGCCGTCTGGGCCAGCTTCTCGGATTGGCAAGCGGCCATCCCGGGCGTGAACTATGGCATCTTCACCAACGAAGTTGACGCCGCCATCGTGGCCCAGATTCCGGGTCTTGTGGCCGGTGGCAACATCGACGAGGCGATTGCCGCCATCGACGCGCAAGTGGCACAGCAGATCCAGTAGATCTGTCGCGCAGGACAATGACCCCGCCAGCCCGCCCGGGCCCGGCGGGGTCGCATTGCCACATGTCCGGCCCAAAGTCAGACGGCCCCCCCTTGAATTCAGCGCAGGGCTGGCGGCCCCGGGTTGCCCAGAAACACCTCTTCGGATCGGGAAACCGCATGGCCATCAATCGCAACGAAGCACGGATGAACC
>JANMJC010000184.1:0-1831 GCA_031371185.1 Paracoccaceae bacterium
CCGCCCCGCTGGCAGCCTTCCTGTTCTTCCGGCTGTTCGACATCTGGAAACCCTGGCTGGTGGGCCGGGCCGACCGACGCGGCGATCCGGCGGGGGTGATGCTGGACGATCTGTGGGCGGGGCTGTTTGCCGGGCTGGCCACGTTGGTGGCGGCAGGCATCGCGCACGGGGTCCTGTTGCGGTGACGGCGGCGGCAATCTTGCAGGCGGCCCGCGCAAGGGGCTGGCGCATCGCCACCGCCGAAAGCTGCACCGGGGGCATGGTTTCGGCGGCGCTGACCGAGGTGGCAGGATCAAGCGAGGTGTTCGACCGGGGCTTTGTCACCTATTCCAACGCGGCCAAGGTGGCGATGCTGGGGGTCTTGCCAGAAACGCTGGCGCGCTTTGGCGCGGTCAGCGAAGAGGTCGCGCGCGAGATGGCCGAAGGGGCGATACGCCATGCGCAGGTCGATCTGGCGGTGTCGATCACCGGCATCGCGGGGCCGGGCGGGTCAGAGTTCAAGCCCGAAGGAAGGGTATGCTTTGGCCTTGCGGTGAAGGGGCGGGCAAGCGCTGGTCAGACCATCGAATTTGGCGCGCGCGGCCGGGAAGCAGTGCGGCAGGCGGCGCGCGACCATGCCCTTGCCTTGCTGGCCCGGGCGCTGCTCTGATCAGGGCCAAGCACCGGGCACGGCTGCCGGAATGTCGATGTGCTGATCGGGACGGTTCCGCCGCGCCGGGCGCAACCCGATGCCCCGCGCATTTTCGCGGCCACCCTTCCCCAAGGACATTCCCGGCACCGGGGCACTAGACCTCTGGAACCTCCGGCACTGCCGCGACACTGCAACCCGCCTCGGGTCTATTGCCCCAGGGCCTGCCCGACATTGATGCCGCCGATGTTGCCGAACAACTGGCGCAGGAAGCCTTGGCTTTTCACGTTGGGCGTCGTGACCCGGCGCGAGATCGCCACCATCTGCCCGTCGGCCAAGCCGTAGCGCTCGATATTCTCGACCACGCCGTCCATCGAAAAGGTGATGGCGACAACCTCGCGGTCGATCTCTTCGGGGGCCATGCCGCCGACCAGCTTGAACCGGCTTTGCACATAGTACCAGCCGACGTCGTTCAAGAGCCCCGCCGTGGACGGCCGCCCGATGGTGGCTGCCACGGTCTCGCGGGTGTCGCGGCCCACCTCGATCAGGGCAAGGTCCTGGTCCGGGGGCACATAGCCGTGGTTGCGGTACATCGTGGTGCAGGCCACCGCGACCAGCATCAGCCCCCCCAGAAGGGCCAGTCGCAGGCCCGCCTTGTATCCCCTGACCGCCAATGTGACCTGCATCCAACGCCTCTCTGACCGCCCAAGGGTCGGGCGCTCTCGCCTTCCCTGTGCTTTGGGGATAAAGAACTTCGGCCCGGGGTTCAAGAATGGAAGCGGGCAATGGGCGGCACAGACGCCGGAGCAGGGCAAGATGAGCGGGACGGACAAGGATCAAAGACCGGTGGGACCGGTTGTGCTGCGGGTCGCGGGGCTGTCGGGCCGCAAGCCGACGCGCTTTCGCTATGCCCCCGAGGCGACGGCGCGGGCGCAGATCGCGCGGGATCTGGATCTGCTGGACCTGGCATCGCTGGTGATGAGCGGAGAGATCACGCCCGAGGGACGCGGCGATTTCCGCCTCACCGCGCGGCTGACGGCGCGGGCAGTGCAGCCCTGCGCCGTCACATTGGCCCCGGTGCCCGCCCGCATCGACGAAACCCTGCTGCGCCGCTATCTGGCCAGTTTCGAATACCCGACAGGCGACGAGGTTGAGATTCCGCAGGATGACACGACCGAACCTCTGCCCGAGGTGATCGATCTA
>JANMJC010000208.1:0-10677 GCA_031371185.1 Paracoccaceae bacterium
CGAGATGTTGACCACGCCCTTGACCACGAAGCTGTCAACAATCTCGTGACCGCGCTTGCGGATTTCGGCCAGATCAGCGCGCAGCCGTTCTTCGGGCATTTCCTTGGGCAGGGGCGAACGGGCGAGCATCGCCGTCAGCGCCTCTTCGGTCTGATAGGCCATCATCACCCGTCCCGACGACGCCCGCCACACATCCACGCGCGTCCCCAGACGCACCGACATGACATGCCGGGCCGGGGGGTCGACCTGCCCGACGATCAGGACGGAATCCTCGGCCAGAACGGCAAGATGCACCGACTGGTTGATCTTCTGGGCCAGATCCCGCATCAAAGGCGACGCCGCCGTGGTCAAGCGGCGGATCAGGGGCGTGCGGTTCGAAATCTCGAACAGAAGCGTGGTCAGAACATAGCGGTCGGTTCCGGTGTCAAAGGCGATATAGCCGCGTTCCTGCAAGACCACGAGCATCCGGAAAATCTCGGACACTGAACGCCCCAGGGCCCGGCCCATCTCGGCCTGCGTCAGCCCGGCGTCGGCCCGAGACAGATGTTCAAGGATATCAAGACCCTTTTCCAGCGCCGGGGCCGTGTATTTCGGTGTTCTTCCGTCCATGATGCACTCAAACCGTTTCACCTATGAAAGGACACTAGCGATTTTGGCGGGTCCGTCCATTGCTTAAGTGCTTCTTGTTGGGGGACGGGCGAAGGGCGCAGCGGAAGTGTCGCAACTTCGCCCCCTTTCACGCGGCGGTGCGGTGTTGACGATCAAGGTGGATTCATGTCCAGGCCCTCAGATCGGAACCGGGGTGACCGGGGCGTTGCCCGCCACGCCGCCCCGTTGATCCTAACTTGCTCTGGCGGGAAAGATGCACCGCCGCACAAACCTCGACGGCGCGAAGGCCAAGGCAAAAGAAAGTTGTCAAAGCGCTTTCCGCCTGTTAGTATGATAAACATACAAAAGAATAGGCGCGCCATGGCGACAATCATCAACCCTGTCTTTGGAAGTCGGCGGACCGACGCGCTGGCGGGCGTCATCGAAGTGCGCGGGATCCTGGGTGCTGCCGTGACCGAACTTGGCACGCGCATCGTGGGCGGTGCCTGGGCCCCCGGCGAGGCAATTCCCAGGGAATCCGATCTTTGCGACGACATGGGGGTCAGCCGCTCGGTCATTCGCGAGGCGTTTCGCATCATCGGGGCGAAGGGCCTGATCCGAAGCCGCACCTCCGACGGCACCCGGGTGCTGCCACGCAGCGAATGGCGGCTGTTGGACCCCGACGTCATGGACTGGCGGATCAAGGCGGGCGACACCGTTTCCCTGTTGAACGACCTGTTGAAGGTCCGGCTGGTGCTGGAACCGGGCGTGGTGCATACGGCGACAATCATGGCAAGTGACGACGCGCGCGCGCGCATCCGCCGGGCCTGGGAGATCAAGGAACACGTCTACCGAACCCCTGACCCCGACTATGCCGAACGGCGCCGCCGGTTCATCTCGGCCGATCTGGAGTTTCACCGCGCTTTTCTTGCGGCAGTCGATTCCGACCTGCTGTCGCAGCTTTTTGCGGTCATCGAGGCGGCCTTGAGTCTTTTGCTTGATCTGCAGATGTCGGCGCGCGGTTACACCACCCAGATGATCGGGATGGAGGAAAGCCAGGAACTGCATGCCGCAGTCTTTGCCGAATTCGAGCGGGGCGATGCCGAGGCCGCCCAGTCGGCGATGCGGCGTCTGATCGGCCGCGCCATCCGTGACGCGCACGATGGCTTCAAGCAGCAAACACCCTGAAGGTTCCGCCATGGAAGTTGGATTGCTTACGGATCAACTGATCGGCTCGGTTGCCGCACGCCTGGGCGGTCACGATTTCAAATGCTGGTTTTACGGCGACTCGGTCGGGTTCGAGGGTCTGGTGGCGGCTTCGGACATGTTGCAAGACCCGCATTGGTTTGACTTCAGCCATGGCTTCTTTCGCGCCTGGGCGGCCCGGATGCTGCCGTTTCAGCCCGATGACAACACCGCACCGGGCCATGTGATGTGTACTGTGGTTGCCCGCACAGAAGATCGGATTCTGCGTGGCGCCGTCATCGCCCTGGCCCGCGCCTTGCGCGCCCGGCGAAAGATCGGACCGGTTTCCGTCACCTTTGAAGATTCCCTGCGGTCCTTGCGCCTTCCCTATGGCGGGGTGCCCCTGTCGGAGGCCGAGGCCGAGCAGATGAAATACCCCGGTCCGGGGGTCTGGCTGGACTGCATGCATTTTGATCCGCCGTTCTTTGCGCATCTGGACCGGCTTGATCCGGGCCAGGGCTGGGCCGAGGCGGCAATCGCCGAGATCCTGGGGTACAAGGACCTGCTGCTTGACCAGGAGACCGGCCTTTACAACCACTTCTGGCTGGAAAAGGTCGGCAGGTCCTACACTCAAGGATGGGGGCGGGGGCAAGGCTGGGCCCTGCTTGGGCTGATCGATGTGGCACAGTATCTGCCCGAAGGTCTGGCGGGGGCGCAAGCGGTGCGGGCCGAAGCCTTGCGGTTGGCGCGCCGGATGCTTGACCACCAGTTGCCCGACGGGAACTGGTACTGCATGGTGCATCAGAAGGCGTCCGGCCCGGAAAGCTCGACAGCGGCCTTCATGGCGACCGCCTTTTTCCGGGGCCTGACGCAGGGGATCTTGCCCTTGGCGGAATTTGCGGAACCGGCCGAACGCGCCTACCGCGCCATGGAAGCCAATCTTGATGCCGACGGCAACCTGCGGGGGGTATCCGCCGCCGTCATGTCGGCCTTGGTGCAACAGCATTACTGGCATGTGCCCCTGGACAGGATCGTGCCCTGGGGGCAGGGCCCGGTCCTGACGGCCGCCGCCGCGCGTCGGGCCTGGCAAGGCCAGGAATAAAGGCGCAACCGGTCACCGCCGGTCAGATCAGCGCCGCTATTCATACATCCGGATGCTGACGCCACCGTCGATGACGATGTTTTCACCGATCATGAACCGGGCCTCGTCCGAGGCCAGCAAGGCCGCGACCGCCGCCACCTCGTCGGGGCGACACAAACGGCCCGGCGGCTGTTTGGCTTCCGTGGCGGCCCGCGCCGCTGCCGGGTCCGGGTGGCGATTGAAATCATTTTGCGCAATCTGCGTGTCGGTATAGCCCGGCGAAATGGCATTCACCGCGATGCCGCGATCCGCATATTCCAGCCCAAGCGATCGTGTCAGCCCAAGCAGGGCGTGCTTTGCCACCGGATAGGGAAAGGTGCGCTTGATGACGGTAAGGGCATGGTTCGAAATGATGTTGATGATTGCGCCGTCGCGGTGTTCCAGCATGTCCGGAAGCACCGACTGACAGCAGTTCCAGGCCCCCTCCAGATCAACCGACATGCACAGCCGCCAATCTTCCGACGTCATCTCCAGCGGTTCGCGGAACAGCGCGATACCCGCGTTGTTGACCAGAACATTGGCCGCGCCAAACGTGGATTTCGTTGTCCGGACCATGGCGCGAACCGAGGCGGGATCGGCAACGTCGCAGGTGACGGCGGCGACCCGCGCCCCGGTCTGGCGGGCAATCGAAGTGGCGGTCGCCTGCCCGACGGGCCCGTTGATCTCGGCAATCATCACACAAGCACCCTCGGCGGCGAATCGCGCGGCAATGGCCGCACCGATCCCTTGCCCTCCGCCCGTGACGATGGCGACCTTCCCCTTCAGTCTGTCCACGATTTTCCCCTTCGATCATCTTGCTTGTGTTTATATGATAAACAGTTTAAGTGACAATACCACAAACGGCCCATGGAGGAGGATACTATGAACTTCAAGACTACGCTTATGGCGTCTGTCGTGATTGCCGCCAATCTGGCGTCAGGCGCGGCCTTGGCTGAAGAAAAGCTGGTTGTCGCGATCTACAAAAGCGGGACGCAACAGTATTTCATCGATCAGGCTGCCGGTTTCACCAAGGCGGCGGAAGAACTGGGATACAAGGCTCAGATCATCAACGTCGAACTTGATGCGAACCTTGCGATCAGCGCGGTTTCCGACGCGATTGCCGCCGGTGCCAAGGCCATCGCCATCACCGCCCCCGATCAGGCGATCGGACCGGCCGTTGCGAAGGCTGCGGCTGACGCTGGCCTGCCGCTGATCGCGACCGATGACCCCCTGAAAGACGGCGCTGGCGCGGATGTGCCTTTCGCTGGTTTTGATGGTGTGGCCATGGGAACCAAGGTCGGCGACAAGGCGGGCGAACTGCTGGCGGCCTCGGGATGGCTGAGCGAACCCAATCTGGGGATCCTGCTGGTTACCGTTCCCACGCTCTCGGTCTGCAACGACCGCACCGATGCCGAAAAGGCGCGGATGATCGCTGCTGGCGCCAAGGAAGAAAACTTCATCGTCGTCGAGTATGACGGTACAACGGATGTGTCGCTCAGCGCCTCGGGTCCAGTGATCACTGCCCACCCAGAAGTTACCAAATGGGTGGTGACCTCTTGCAACGACGAAGGTGTGCTTGGTGCAACCAACGCCCTGAAGAACGCAGGCATTGCTCCGGCCGACGTGATCGCCGTTGGCCTTGGGGCCTATGAAGCCTGCCGTCCGTGGAAGGAAGGTATCGAAACCAGCTTCAAGGCCGCCCTTTACATTTCGGGGGTCGACGTCGGCGATGCCGCGGCCCGCGCGCTGATCAATTCTGTGGAAAAGGGCGAGCCGTTGCCGGCCAAGACCGTGGCCAATACCACGATCGTGGATCCTGCGACCTACAAGGACATCATGCCCTGCCCGTGATTTCTCCCTGACTTGGCGGGCCTGGCATACGGGCCCGCCGCTTTTTCTGGAAGTCCAATGAAAAACAATGTCCTAGACATCAGGGCAGTCGGAAAGTCCTTCCCCGGCGTGCGCGCGTTGCAGAACCTGTCGATGGCGGTCGGGGCGGGTGAAGTGGTGGCTTTCGTCGGCGAGAACGGTGCCGGAAAGTCGACTCTTCTGAAAATCCTGTCGGGCGACTATCACCTTGATCAAGGGCAGGTTGTCCTTGACGGTGTCGAGGTCTCCCATGCTTCCCCGCTTGCGGCCCGCAATGCCGGCTTTCGGCTGGTGCGTCAGGAGCCAGAGATCGTTCCCGACATCAGCGTCGCCGAGAACATCTTCGTTGGCGAATACCCCAGCCGCAGCTTCGGGCGCGTGGATTTCGCCGGTTTGCGGGCCGAAGTCACCGCGCTGCTGAAGCGCTACGGGTTTGCCGATCTGATCGACATCGACGCGATGGGGCGCAGCCTTTCTCCGGCACAGATGCATGTCGTCGAGATCATGCGTGCCCTGAAACCCGGAGTCAAAGTCGTGGCCTTCGACGAGCCGACCTCTTCGCTGACCTCGGATGAGGTCGCCCGCCTGTTCGACCTGATCCGGAAACTGAAGGCCGAGGGTCTGGGGATCGTTTATGTCTCGCACCGCCTGCAAGAGGTCATGGCGATCTCGGATCGGGTGATCGTGCTGAAGGACGGCCAGCAGACCGGAGACCTGATGACCGCCGACACCACCGAGGACGAGATCGTGCGCCTGATGGTCGGGCGCGAGTTGATCCACGGCTTCAAGCGACAGGAAACCACGCGGGACGAAGTGGTGCTGAAGGTCGAAGGCCTGTCCAGCCGCTGGCACCGCGACATCTCGTTCCAGATCCGCGCAGGCGAAATCCTGGGCTTTGCCGGGCTGGTCGGGGCCGGCCGGACCGAACTTGCCAAGGTGATCTTCGGCGAATTTCGCCGCATTGGCGGCAAGGTCACGCTGTTGGGCCATGTCAGCGACATCCGCTCGCCGGCGGATGCGATCCGGGCAAACATCGGTTTTGCGCCGGAGAACCGCAAGGACGAGGGGCTGATCCTGGTTCGGTCGGTGATCGAGATCGCAGCGATGGCGATCTATGCGCGCCTGGCCCGATGGGGTGTGCTGCGGACCGGTCAGATGGTCGAGGCCGTCGGGCCCGTGATCCGCCAGCTTGAGGTCAAGACGCCGTCGCTGTCGCAAGAGGTGGGAAAACTTTCGGGCGGCAATCAGCAGAAGGTCGTCCTGGCGCGCTGGCTGGCAGCCGGCCCCCGTCTGCTGATCCTGGACGAGCCGACCCGCGCGGTGGATGTGGGGGCCAAGGCCGAAATCTACCGTCTGATCGACCGTCTGGCATCGGACGGCATGGCGATCATGATGATCTCTTCGGAAATGCCCGAACTTCTGGCGCTGTCCGACCGCATCGTGGTGATGCGCGACGGAAGTCTGTCCGCCCCGATTGAAAAGCTCCACGCCACGGAAGAGGCCATCGTCGCCCTTGCCCTTGGCTCCGGAGCCGCAGCATGACCGCAGGAGATTTGAATTTGACCAACCGTTCCCCGGAAAGCGCGCTGTCCCGGTTGACCCGGTTTGTGGGCGCCGAGAACCTTTCTTTGATCATCGCGCTGATCTTTCTGGTTCTGGCAGTGTCCAGCCAGACCGAATTCCTGTTCTCGTCGCGCAACCTGTTCAACATCGGGCAGAACATGGCGGTCGTTGGCCTGATCGCGGTTGGGATGACCCTGGTCATCGTTTCCAACGGGCTCGACATTTCTGTGGGGTCGATTGCCGGCTGCGCCTCGGTGGTCTGCGCCTTGATCGTCACGGGATCGGGCAGCGTTCCCGGTGGTCTGGCCGGCGGCATCGCCATCGGCGCCGTGCTGGGTCTGGTGAATGCGCTGATCATCAATTATCTGCGCGTGAACGCGGTTGTGGCAACGCTTGCCACGATGTCCGCTTTCCGAGGCATCGCCTTTCTGATCGCCCCCGAGGGGCGGCCCGTCGGGGTTCTGGACCCGACCTTTGCCCTGCTTGGTTCCGGTCGGTTCCTGCAAATGGGCAGCTTCCCGGGCGTTCCGATCGCCTTCGCGATCCTTGTCGGTGTGGCGATCGTCGGCTACTTCGTGATGTCGTCAACCGTATTCGGACGTTCGATCTATTCGATGGGCGGCAACCCTGCCGCTGCACGTCTGGCGGGGATCAACCTGAACCGGATGCGGCTTTGGATTTATGCCATTTCCGGCGCTTTGTCCGGGCTCGCGGGGGTGATTGTCACGGCGCGGACCTCGTCGGGGCAGCCCGCATCGGGCACGCAGGGGCTGGAGCTGGAGGCGATCACGGCGGTCTTTCTGGGGGGCGCGCTGCTGGCCGGGGGCAAGGGCACCATCGTGGGGACGATGCTGGCGGTGCTGCTTCTGGCCGTTTTGTCGAACGGCATGAATTTGCTGGGTATCCCGACATTCTACCAACTCGTCGCCAAGGGCTTGCTGCTGGTCCTTGCCGTGGCAATCGGTCAATGGCGAATGGCAATGGCTGAAAAACGTCAGGCGAAACTTACCGCCTCGGGGGCCCACTGAGGTGTTGAGCATCGGAAACGACCGCCTTACCCTGTCGATGTCGCCCGACTATGGCGCCCGTGTCCTGTCGCTGACGGATCGAAACAGCGGCCGCCAGTGGCTGGTAACAGGCCCGCAAAGTACCCGGACAGGCGAGGACGCGGTATACGGCGCCGATGAAGCGGTGGGTTGGGACGAATGTTTCCCGACCGTACTTTCCTGCGACCATCCCGCCTGGGAGGGACGGTTGCGCGACCACGGCGCGCTTTGGGGACGCAAGTGGACCGTGGACCGGGCAAAGCCGGACTGTGTCGAGACGCGCATCGAAACGCCCCGGTTCCGTTTCACGCGGCGGCTGACGGTCACGGGCGCCGCCGTCGTTGCGGACTACCGCGTGACCAATCTTGGCACGGGGCCGATGCCCTATCTGTGGAGCCAGCATTGCCTGCTGGCCACCCGCCCGGGCGACCGGATCGTGCTTGCGGGGCACGAAAGTCTGCGCGTCGAGGGCGATCCTTTCGTCTGGCCCATCCATCGGGGCCGCGATCTGAGCATCGTCGGTCCGCTGGACGAAGGCTTTGCGGTCAAGGCCTATTCCGAAACGCCGCGTTCCGCATCGGCGGCGATCCAGGGGCCGGACGGCGGCATCGCCTTTGATTGGCAGGACATGCCGGCCTTCGGACTTTGGCTGTGCTATGGCGGCTGGCCAAAGGGCAATCCCGTGCATCAGGTCGCGCTGGAGCCGACCACCGGCACTGCCGACGATCTTGCTGCCGCCGACAGGCTGGGCCAGGCCCGCACCCTTGACGGGACCAGGACACACCGCTGGTCGGTCCGCGTGACCCTGACCGCCCCGGACGAAAGGACCCTGCAATGACCGAGGATCACATCCTGTTTCACGTCGAGGATGGCATCGCCCATCTGACCCTGAACCGCCCGGCCAAACATAACGCGATCACGGCGGCGATGGGGGGTGACATTGCCCGGCTGTCACGGCGCATCAATACCGACCCGGACATCAAGGTTCTGATTATTCAAGGTGCCGGGGGGCGCGCCTTCTCGGCCGGATCCGATGTCAATGCGCTGGACGATCTGGGCACGCCCTGGGACGGTCGCAACCGCGCAGATTATGACCGCGACTATATCGCCCCCCTGCTTGGCCTGCGCAAACCTGCGATTGCCGCCATCGACGGCTATTGCCTTGGCGGCGGTCTGGAAGTGGCGATGTGCTGCGACATCCGGCTGGCCACGCCCACATCAAGCTTTGGCGCCCCCGAAGTGCAGCGGGGCTGGCACGCGGGGTCGGGCAACACCTCGATCCTGCCCCGGCTGATCGGCTATGGAAACGCCGCGCTGTGGATCCTGACCGGAGACAGGTTTCCGGCGGCAGAGGCCTATCGCGTCGGCTTTGTCCAGCGGCTGGTGGAACGCGATCAGCTTTTGGCCGAAGCCCGGAAAATCGCGGAACGGTTGGCGAAGAACCCGCCAATCGCCGTGCAATCGGCCAAGCAGATCATCCGGCAAAGTCAGGGCACCTCGATCGCGCAGGGGCTGGCCTGGGAAAACGATGGCTACACGCTGTGCATGATGACCGAAGACGCCCGCGAAGGCATGACGGCCTTCGGCGAAAAGCGCGACCCCGTGTTCAGGGGGCGCTAGAGCCGTGTTGGAAGGAAAGATTGAGATGGGCAAGACCGATCAGACCATGGCACCCTTGTCGGGCATTCGCGTGCTTGACCTGACGATTGCGATGGCCGGACCGCTGTGCACGCAGCGTCTGGCCGAAATGGGCGCCGATGTGATCAAGATCGAAGCCCCCGGCGGCGGTGATTTTGCCCGCCATGCCCCCATGGCCGGGGTCACGAAGTTCGGTGATGCCGTCTGTTTCGTGACCCTGAACCGCAACAAGCGGTCGTTGGTGCTGGACCTGAAATCAGCCGAGGGCCAGGAGATTCTGGCGCGCCTGGTCCGGGATGCCGATGTGCTGGTGCAGAACTACCGCCCGCGTGCGGCCACCAGACTGGGCATCGACTATGCAAAGCTGTCCGCAATCAACCCCCGGCTCGTCTATGGCTCGATCTCGGGTTATGGCGAAGACGGCCCGATGAAGGACCGTCCCGGTCAGGACCTGCTGCTGCAAAGCTTCACCGGCCTGACCTTCAATGGCGGCACCCGGGACGGGCTTCCGCAGCCCTCGCCGCTGTACATGGTCGATGTGGCGGCCTCGCATATGGTTTGCGAAGGGGTGCTGGCTGCGCTGGTCGGGCGCGCGGTTTCGGGTTTGGGGCGCGAAGTGAAGGTGTCGATGATGGGCGCGATCATGGAGATGCAATGTCAGGAAGTGACCAGCTTTCTGGCCGCCGAAGCACCGCCGGAACGCGGCGCGCAGCCGCAGGTGTCGATCTATCAGGAACCGCCCTACGGGATCTACAAATGCGCGCCGGGCTACTTCGCGGTCGCGCAGGCTGATCTGGACGTTCTGGCAAAGGCGCTCGACCTGCCCGACCTGACCGTGCTGAAGGCATCGCGGCCGCCTCAGGCCGATGCCACGGCCGTGACGGCCTGGCGAGATGCCATCGTGGGCCGCGTCGCCGCCAAACTGGTCACCGCCCCGGCGCAGCATTGGGATGATCTATTGGCGCCGCTTGGCGTCTGGTGCATGGTGGCCAATGATTATGCCGCTTTCCTTGCCCATCCGCAGGCGAAGACCCTGTTGATGGAGATTGACCATCCCAAGGGCGGGCGCTATGCAACCGTGGCCCCGGGCATCCGGTTTTCCGGCCAAGCTGATCCGAAGCTGACGACGGCCCCCGCCTACGGCGCGCATAGCCGCGAGGTTCTGCGGGCGGTCGGTCTGACCGAAGCGCGCATAGCCGACCTTGTGGCCAGCGGCGTCGTCCTGGAGGCACAGACCTGAGATGAAAATCACCGCGCTCAAGACCTATCTGGTTCCGCCACGCTGGCTGTTTCTGAAGGTGGAAACCGACGAGGGCATCTCGGGCTGGGGGGAACCAGTCCTGGAAGGCCATGCCGAAACGCTGGCGGCGAAAATCGCGGAGCTGGCCGACATGGTGATCGGCCGCGATCCCCGCCATGTCGAAGACATCTGGCAGATGCTGTATCGTAACGGGTGCTATCGCGGCGGCCCGGTTCTGATGAGCGCGATCTCGGGGCTTGATACCGCGCTGTGGGACATCAAGGGCCGCGCCCTTGGGGTCCCGGTGCACGCGTTGCTGGGCGGCCCGGTGCGTCAGAGGGTCAGAAGCTATTGCTGGATCGGCGGGGACCGGCCGGCCGATCTGATCAAGGGCGCGATCAAGCTGCGTGATCAGGGCTTTGATGCCG
>JANMJC010000218.1:0-1707 GCA_031371185.1 Paracoccaceae bacterium
CAGCGGCGAATCGTTGATGCCGAAGGTTACCGAAATCGTCGGCGGATCAATCGGTTGTGCGGGCAGGGCCAGGTCGATTTCCAGCGCGCACAGCGTGTCGGCCACGGTCGCCCTGGACATGCCGGCAAGGGTCACGATGTCACCAGCTTCGGCGGCGTCGATCGGGGTCTGCACCAGCCCGCGGTAGGCCAGCACCTTGGAGACGCGGAACTGTTCCAGCTTTTCGCCATCGCGCGACAGGGCCTTGATGGTCTCGCCGGCGCGCAGGGTGCCGGCTTCGACGCGGCCGGTCAGGATGCGGCCGATAAAGGGGTCGGCCGACAGGGTGGTCGCCAGCATCTGGAACGGCTCGGCCCGTCGCGAGATCTGCGCCGGCGCGGGCACATGTTTCAGGACCAGATCATACAGCGCCGACAGGTCCTTGCGCGGACCGTCCAGATGTTCATCGGCCCAGCCCGAGCGCCCCGAAGCATAAAGGATCGGAAAATCAAGCTGATGGTCGTCGGCCCCCAGATTGGCGAACAGATCGAACACCTCGTTCAGCGCGCGCGAGGGTTCGGCATCGGGTTTGTCGACCTTGTTCAGAACGACGATGGGCCGCAGCCCCAAGGCCAGCGCCTTGGAGGTCACGAATTTGGTCTGCGGCATCGGCCCTTCGGCGGCATCCACCAGCAAAACCACCCCGTCCACCATCGACAGGATGCGTTCCACCTCGCCGCCGAAATCGGCGTGGCCGGGGGTATCGACGATGTTGATCCGCGACCCGGCCCATTCCAGCGAGGTGCATTTCGCCAGAATGGTGATGCCGCGCTCGCGCTCTATGTCATTGCTGTCCATCGCCCGTTCGGCCACGGCCTGATTGTCGCGGAAGGCCCCCGACTGTTTCAGCAGTTCATCCACCAAAGTGGTTTTGCCATGGTCGACATGCGCGATGATGGCGATGTTGCGAAGCTCCATCGGGAGGGTCACTTTCATTTACAAGATTTGGGCGGGGCTTACAGGGTTTCCCGCCCCTGCGCCAGTGCCGCTTTCACCCCGCGGATTTGCGCGTATTGCGTGGCATTTCGGCCCCAAACCTTGCCCGCTTGGCGCGCAACAAGCCCTTTTGCTCGGTTTGAGCTTGCCAGATTCGAACAATCTGCCAAAATTGCCGGAAAACAAGAAGACGAGGCAGAGCATGGATGTGAAAACGGCGCTTTTGGGCGGGCTGGCGGGCGTGAATGATCAGACGGCAGCGCTGGAGGCCCTGAACGGCCTGTCGCGCAAGATGGATCAGTTGATCCGGCTGGCCGATGATCAGGTGCATCTGCAACGGGTGTCGCTGCTGGAGCCGGGCCATATCCTGCGGTTTTTCGCGCAGGACGGCCAGCACATCGCGCTGTCCTTGCCCGAAGCGCAGGACGACTATGTGCAGCGCGTCATCCTGCGCACCCATACCTTTTTCGAGGCCAAGCTGCTGTCGATGGTTCATGCGATGAACCTTGTCGGCCCGGCAAGCACGGTCTGCGACATCGGTGCAAACATCGGCAATCACACGGTGTATTTTGGCCGCCTGATGGGGGTCGACCGCATTCTGGCGTTCGAGCCGCAGCCGGTCTGCTATGCCACGCTGACCAGCAACATCGACCTGAACGGCCTGTCCAACCACGCCACCGCCTACAATTGCATGGTGGGGGCGGTGACGGGCAATTCGCTGGGTTGGTACAC
>JANMJC010000296.1:0-9482 GCA_031371185.1 Paracoccaceae bacterium
GAACCAGGCATAGGGCGAATGGATCAACAGATCGGCGGCGGTGAAATGGTCGCCCAGAAGCCAGGGCGACCTGGCCAGAGCCGCGTGGATGCGGGCGGTCACCTCTGGCACGCCGCGAATCGCCGAGGTGATCGCCGGATGGGTCAGCTTGGCATAGTCCAGGATCAGGACCGGCTCCATCACGCCCTGATACCAGGCCATCCAGGTCAGAAAGCTGCCCCAGGCCGGGGTGCCGACCGCCGGGGCCAGATCGGATGGGAACAGTGCGGTCAGATAGGTCAGGATCGCGCCGCGTTCGGTGATGACATGGCCGTCGTGCACCAGACAGGGGGCCTTCTTTTCCGGGTGGGGGTTGGACGGGTCGGGCTGGCCGGTGCCGGTCATGGTGCGGGGGATGTCGACAAGGCGGATGTCGATCCTGTCGGCGATGCCCAGCTCTTCGATCAGGGTCATCACGGCGGACGAACGCGAGTTCGGGGCGTGGTAGAAGGTCAACATGGCAGTCCTCGTTGCGTTGGTTTCGATGATACGGTTATGGTGCCGGGGTACTGACAGAACCTGACAGGATGAAATGGCCCGCGCCGATCGATTGTTCCGCCTTTTGACCGCGATCCGGATGTTGCCGCAGCCGGTGACGGCGGCGCGTCTGGCGCAGGAAACCGAAGTGTCCGAGCGCACGATCTACCGCGACATCGACGCCCTGCGGGCGGGCGGGGCGTTGATCGACGGCGCGGCGGGGGTCGGTTATACCCTGACCGAAGACCCCGCCCTGCCGCCGCAGATGTTTTCGCAACTGGAGGTCGAGGCGCTGGTTCTGGGGCTGGCGGAGGTGCGGCACATGGGCGACGGCGCGCTGGCAAAGGCCGCCGAGATGGCTTTGGCCAAGATCACCGCCACTCTGCCCGAACGGGTGCAGCGGCAGGCGGTTCATGCGGTCAGCCGGTCGATCCGGTTTCAGCCGCGCCCGGCGGTTCCCGCCCATGCCGCCGTGCTGCGCAGCGCCTCGTGGGAGGAACGCGAGGTGAAGATTCGCTACCGCGACATCAATGGTGCCGAGACCGAGCGGCGCATCTGGCCCCTGGCGATGGTCTATTTCGACAATGCGCTGATGTGTCTGGGCTGGTGCCTGTTGCGGCAGGATTTCCGGCGCTTTCATCTGGACCGGATGACAGAAGTGGCCCTGACCGGCCACAGCTTTCGCCCGCGCCGGGTGGCGATGCTGCGCGACTATGTGGCGCAGGTGCGCAGTGCCTATCCGGATGCGTCCCGGGCGGGGTTTTAGCGCAGGCCGGTCTTGGGCCCCTTCATCAACAGCGAAGGACGGCACGATTTGGGCACGGCTTGGCGGGCTCGGTCGAGCCTGCCATTGCGCGACGGTCCCGCTGTCCGACCGGGGCCCAAAGCCCTGGGCAGCACCTGACCTGCCCCCGGGCAGGCGCATCTCGCCCGCCTCAGGTCAGGCGCTGCCCTTTGGTGGTAAATGCTGAACCGGTTTCGTGGACAGCGACCCACTTGACCGGGGCCGACCCTCTCCCAGAGGGTCGGCCTGTCCCGCTCAGGTTGGGTGGAAGGCGACGCAATGGCAGGCTCGCCCGAGACTTCCGCAGAGCGACGTTTCGCCATCCGCCCCGGAGCCCACAAGCCCCGGGCAGCGCCTGACCTGTCCCCGGGGCTGGCGATGCCCTTTTGTGATCGATGCTGAATCAGTCTTGCGCACCCGTTCCCAAGCGATCGGGGCCGACCCTCTCTCAGCGGGCACGCACAGCCGAACGCTTGACCTTTACTTCCTTGGAAAGGCGCCGGCGCTACAACCAGCCCTTCCAGCGGAAAACCCCCCAGACGATCAGCGCCGAGGCCGCCATTGCCACCAGCGCTGCCGGATAGCCCCAGGACTGCGCCAATTCGGGCATGTGCTGAAAGTTCATCCCATAGGTCGAGGCGATCAGGGTTGGCGGCAGGAACAGAACCGCGACCATGCTGGCAGTGCGCGAGGTCGAGTTTTGCCGCAGATTGATCATGCCCAGCAGCATGTCAGAGGTCAGCGCCATGCGACTGCTGAGGAAATCGGCGTGAATTTGCAAGGCGTCGATGTCGCGAAGCTGCGCCTTGACCGCCTCGGCCACCTTCCTGTCGGCCTTGGCGCCCTGGACAAAATGGTTCAGCGCGCGACCCATGGTCACCAGACCCAGCCGGGCGCGGCTAAGCCGCTCGCCTTCGCTGCCCAGACGGGTCAGGGCACTTTGAAGTTCGTCTTGCGGCAGGACGTGCGACCGCGCACCAAAGGCGGTGCGCCCGATGCTGTCCATTTCCGCGCCACTTTTTTCCAGATGATCTGCCAGACGCCCGATCAGCTCTTCGGTCAGGCCCGCAAAGGCCTGAACCGGGGTGCCGCAGCCGGCCTGCGCCTTTTCGGCCCGGGTCGGATAGGTTTCAAAGGGCAGGGGCGCATGATGACGCACCGTGACCAGTCTTTCGGGTTGCAGGATAAAACAGACCGGGGCCGAGGTCTGCTCTTTTTGAAAGTCCAGCCCGGGCAGCACCACGGTCAGATATTCCGCGCCGTCATCATTGTACAGGCGGTTCGAGATTTCGATCTCTTCCATGTCCGACAGCGAGGGCACGTCAACACCAAGGGCCGTGACCGCCTGCACCTCGTCTTCGGTGGGCATGAAAAGGTCGATCCACAGCGCATCCGCAATCGCCGCGTCGCGCGGTTTGCGGACCAGCTTGCGGTCTTGAAATGCGTAGGCTTTCAGCATGGGCGTCCCTTTTTGGCGACCAGCCTAGCGCGTGATCGTGCCGCTTGCCAGCCAGCCGTCGAACTGCGCCATCACCGCGTCATGAAAGGCCGCGTCATTGATATGGGCGTCCAGTTCGACCAACGTCACGTTTGACGGGCAGCGCTGGCGCATCTCGTCGCAAAAGGCGGCAAGGCCTTCGGGGTTGGACAGCGGACCTTCGGCGCGGTCCCATTCGTTGCCACCCTGAAGGGGCAGATAGAATATCACTGGTCCCCTGGCACCGGCCAGCTTGGCGCAGATCGCCTGCGCGACCTCGCGCCGCTCGGCCGTGGTCTGCACCACCGAGGTCAAGAGGCGGTTGTGGGCATGGGCGGGCGTGTCGCGGAACCTTTCAGGCAGCGGCTGCCAGCCGACAAAGTCGATCAGATCATAGCAGCCGATCGACACCATCTGCGGAATGCCCCGGGCCCCGGCATGGGTCATCCGGTCGGCCCCGGCGCTGATCGCGCTGCCGAACAGATGGTTGGCGACCTCTTGCGGGGCGAAGTCCATCACGGCGGCAAAGGCGCCCTCTGCCGCCAGGCTTTCAAAGGCGCGGCCGCCCATTCCGGTGGCGTGAAACACGGCAACCTCGAACCCGCGCGCTTCCAGCGCCGGTTTCAGGGTGGTCATGTAGCGCAGCACGGTCTTGCCGAAGCTTGTCATCCCGATCAGGGGCTTGTCGCGTCGGGGCGCCTCGACGGCCCGTGCGGCCCCCAGCACCGCGCCCGCCGCCTGCGAAAGCGCGGCCTTGCAGACCGAGTTCAGCCCGTAAAGGCCACCGGCCCACAGGATCATCTGGGTATCCGCCGCCAGACGCTCGGGCGGGATCATCGGGGAAAAGCTGACGGTCGAGACGATGTATTTCGGCACCCCCAGGGGCAGGGCCGCGCAGAGATCCAGCGCCAGATCGGTGCCCATCGACCCGCCCAGCACCAGAACCCCGTCAAACCGCCCCTCGCGGTGCAACCGCGCCGCCAGAGCCGTCGCGCCCAGCGCCATGACCTGCATGGCGAAATTCTCGTCCTGTGCCGCGATGGCCGCCGCGATCGACCTGCCCGCCTCTGCGGCGACATCATGTTTGGTCCAGTCGGTCGGGAGTTCGGGATTGCCCAGAACCGAGACATCCATGCTTAAAGCCTCACCGCCCTGACCCTTGATGATCTGCGCGATATAGGTCAGCTCGTCGTCCTTGGTGTCATAGGTGCCGACGATCAGAATGCGGTTGCCCATGGGCAAGGTTCCTTTGCTGCACGGATCGCCGGGGGGTTTCACACCCCCCGCGGCCGAATTTTCGCCGAAAATTCAACCTTCCCCCCGTGGGAATATTTGGATCAAGATGAAGGCGTCAAAGCTGAATCCAGGCGGTCTTGAGATCGGTGTACTTGTCCAGCGCGTGCAGTGATTTATCGTGGCCGTTGCCCGATTGCCTGACCCCGCCCAAAGGCACGGTGCCGTCCGAGCCGCCATAGGTGTTCACATGGACCACCCCGGCGCGGATGCCGCGGATCATGCGGTGCGCGCGCGACAGGTTTGACGTCCAGACGCCCGAGGCGAGGCCGAAGGTCGAGGCATTGGCCAGCCGCAGCGCGTCGGCCTCGTCGGCGAAGCGGGTGACCGACAGGACCGGGCCAAAGACCTCGTCCTGAAACAGCCGGTGCTGCGGCGTGACGCCGGTGACCACGGTCGGCTGCATGAAGAAGCCGCCGGTTTCAACCATGTCGCGCGCGCCGCCAAGCGCGATCTGCCCGCCCTGCGCCACGGCGTCGGCCACGAAACCCAGATTTCCCGCAAGCTGTTCGGCCGAATGGACCGCGCCGATTTGCGTTGTCAGATCAAGGGGATTACCACGCTTCATGGCCTGTGTGGCGGCGATCAGCCCGGCAATCACCGCGTCGGCGACCTCGTTCTGCACCAGAAGCCGCGAGCCCGCGATGCAGACCTGGCCCGCGTTGCGAAAGATCGCCCCCGCCGCCGCCTTGGCTGCTGTGGGCAGATCGGGGGCGTCGGCGAAGATGATGTTGGGCGACTTGCCGCCCAGTTCCAGATAGCAACGTTTCAAGTTCGACTGTGCTGAATACTGCAGCAGCCGACGCCCGGTCGGCCCCGAGCCGGTAAAGACCATGACATCGACATCCATCGACAGGCCAAGCGCCTCACCCGTCACGCGGCCCGGACCGGTGACCACGTTGAACACGCCGGGCGGCACCCCCGCCTCCAGCGCCAGTTCCGCCAGCCGCAACAGCGACAGCGAGGCGCTTTCGGCCGGTTTCAGCACCACCGAATTGCCGGCCGCAAGCGCGGGGGCGATTTTCCACGATCCGATCATCAGCGGGAAGTTCCACGGCACGATGGCCGCCACCACGCCCACGGGTCCGCGGTGGATCAGGGCCAGGATGGTGTCGGCGGTGGGGGCGATCTCGCCATAGACCTTGTCGATCGCCTCAGCGTAATAGCGGAAGGTGCCCGCCGCCGATCCCGGCTCGGCCCTGAGCGCCATCGAGATTTCGGTGCCATTGTCGCGCACGCCCAGAACGGCGATTTCCAGCGCGTGCCTGTCGATCAGGTCGGCCAGCCGGTGCAGGACCGCCTTGCGCCCTGCGGGGGCCATGCGGCTCCACCGGCCATCCTCGAACGCGGCGCGGGCCGAGGCGACCGCGCGGCCCACGTCGGCGGCCGAGGCCTGCGCCAGCGTCGCGATCGGCGCGCCGGTCAGAGGCGAGATCACCTCGCGCTCACCGCCCTCGCCTTCGGTCCAGATGCCGTTGATCAACAGCCGACCCGGCGCGATCGGGGCGGCGGCAAGCCGGTCGATGGCGACCTGGGCGGCGTCTTGGGTAAGCGCGGTCATGGCACTCTCCGGCGTCGGTTTGATACTTGAACCGTTGGTTCGAAATTCATTTGACAATGCCCGGGGCGTCCTGTCAACTGAAATGGATCACCCATATCCTCGCGGGGAAGGACCTCCATGTCGACCGTGCTGAAGGCGCTGCAACTTCTGGACCTGTTCACGCGGGCGCGGCCCCAGATCGGGCTGTCGGAACTGGCACGGCTGGCGGGTCTGAACAAGGCGACCTGCTTTCGGCTGGTCAGCGAACTGTGCGACGCCGGTCTGGCCGAACAGGTCGAAGCCGGGCGCGAATACCGTCTGGGACCGGCCCTGCTGCGCCTGGCGGCGCTGCGCGAGGCCAATGTGCCGCTGCGCGATGCTGCCCTGCCGGTGGTGCAAGATCTGGCGCTTGAAACCGGCGAAACCGCGCATCTGTCGCTGCTGGCGGGGGGCGAACTGCGGCCGCTGGTCCATGCCTATTCGCCCGCCCACGCCAGCAAGATCACGATGGAGGATGTGCAGGTCTTTCCGTTTCACGCCACCTCGTCGGGCCTTGTGGTGCTGAGCTTTCAGCCCGCGATGTTCCGCGATGCCGTCCTGTCGCGGCCCCTTTTCGCCCTGACGCCGCAGACCCAGACCGATCCTGCCGAATTGCGGGCGCGGCTGCGGCAGATCGAGACTCTGGGCCATGCCGAAAGTCTGGGCAGCTTTGAACCGGATGTGCATTCCTTTGCCGTGCCGCTGTTTGACTCACTTGGGCGCTGTACCGGGGCGTTGTCGATTGCCGCTTTGGCCTCTCGCGTAACCCCCCAACAGGCGCTGCGCATCCGTTTCGCGCTGGTGCGCGCCGCGCGCCGGATCATCACGCTTTGGGGGGGCATCCTGCCGCCCGGACTCGACACCATCTGGATCGCCAGCGCGACCCCCGCAAAGGAGCCGACATGAAAGACGAAAACTTCCTGAAAGCCAACAATGCCCGCAGTCTGTGGCATCCGATGGCAGCGCCTGCGGACAGCATCAAGACCCCTCCGGTCATCGTGATCGAAGCGCATGGCGTGCGCATTCGCGACATCGACGGGCATGAAACGGTCGATGCCGTGGGCGGGTTGTGGAATGTGAACCTGGGATATTCGGCGCAGGTGGTGAAAGACGCGATTTCGGCGCAGTTGAACCGTCTGCCGTATTATTCGACCTTTCGCGGCACCTCGAACGATCAGGTGATCGAGCTGGCCGAAGAGTTGCGCATCTTTTTCGAGCCTGACGGTCTGACGCGCGCCTTTTTTACCAGCGGCGGCAGCGATTCGGTGGAAACCGCGCTGCGGCTGGCGCGGCAGTACCACAAGATCCGGGGCGAGGGCGCGCGGGTGAAATTCCTGTCGCTGAAAAAGGGCTATCACGGCACCCATATGGGCGGGGCCTCGGTGAATGGAAATGCAAATTTCCGCACTCAGTACGAACCCTTGCTGCCGGGCTGCTTTCACATCCCCGCCCCCTATGCCTATCGCAACCCCTTTTCCGAGGCCGACCCGGCCAAGCTGGCGCAACTGTGCCTGCAGGCGCTGGAGGACGAGATCGCGTTTCAGGGGGCGGGCACCATCGCCGCTTTCATCATGGAGCCGATTCTGGGCGCGGGTGGGGTGATCGTGCCCCATGCCTCGTTCATGCCGGGGGTGGAAAAGATCTGCCGCAAGGCCGGCATCCTGTTGATCGCGGACGAAGTGATTACCGCCTTTGGCCGCACCGGGGCCTGGACGGGCAGCCGGCTGTGGGGGGTTCGCCCGGACTTCACCTGCACTGCCAAGGCGATCACCAACGCCTATTTCCCCTTTGGCGCGGTGATGATCGCGGAAAGCGTGGCCGAGGTCTTTGAAAAGGACGAGACGGGCAAGGCCGCGATTGGCCACGGCTACACCTATTCCGGTCATCCTGTCGGGGCGGCCGCGGCGCTGGCCACGCTGGCCGAGACGAAACGCCTGAACGTCAAGGACAACGCTGCCGCGCGCGGCACCGAGTTGTTCGAAGGCGTGCAGGCGCTGATGGCGCGCCATGATTGCATCGGAGATGTGCGCGGGGGGAAGGGTCTGATGACCGCAATCGAGATGGTGTCGGACCGCGCCACCATGGCGGCCCCGGCCAAGGCGGACCCCGGCCGCGTGCAGGCGGCGGCCTATCAGGCGGGCGCGATGGTGCGGGTCTCGGGGCCGAACATCATCCTGTCGCCACCACTGATCCTGACATCGCAGGATGTACAGATCATCCTGTCGGCGCTGGATGCGGGGTTTCGCGCGCTTTAGGCCGAGCGTCAGGACAGGGCGGCGATCAGGTCCATCGCGGTGATCTGATCGAACTGGACATGGGCCTGCATCGCGGACTCGGCACCGAGTGAATCGCGGTTGGTGATCAGTGTCGCCAGCGCCCGGTGGTCGCGCGCCGAGGCGGCGATGGCGCCGGCGTGTTTGTAGCGCGCCCGGTAATAGGCCAGAAGCTTGCGCGCATTGGTCTTGATCATCTCGGTCAGAAACGGATTGCCCGCCGCTTGGGCAATGCATTCGTGAAACCGCAGGTTCAACTGGTAATAGCCGTCAGGGTCAGCGTCGCCACGGGTCGCGGCATGATGTTCACAGGCGGCAACCACCGCCTCCAGATGCCTTGCCCCGGAAACCGACAGGCGGCGGGCGGCAAGGCCGGCGGCCTGACCCTCCAGCTTGGCGTGAACTTCGAGGATGGCCAGAAACTCTTCGAGGGTCGGGCGAAACAGGGTCACGCCCTTGCGCGGGTTGCGCCGCACCAGACCCATCGCTTCCAGTTTCAGCAAAGCCTCGCGCACGGGGGTGCGCGAAACCCCGAATTCGGCCACCAGGGCGGTTTCGTCCACCGGGTCGCCGGGGTTCAGACGGCCGGTGTCGATCCAGCTCATCAAGGTTGCGATCAGGGTGTCGGTCTGGCCTGCCATGGCGCGATGGAAGCGGCAAAGCGTGCCAAGGTAAAGCCTGAAAATGTGGAAAAGCTCCGAACCGTTTGCACAACTTGAAAGAGCAGGTGTGAAACCGAGTGGTTGGAAAAGAGAAAGAACTGTTGCCGAAATCCCGCCGTTTCGCGCCAAATGTGGCGGAATTTGGAAAAAATAGCATCGACTTGGCGGCGAAGGCCTTGAGGGGGCTAGAAAACAGCGGGAAACCTTCGTACAACTTGGATCACGACCGTTTTCAGCAACAGGCATGTGCTGAGGGCGGATCAACACAATCCGGGCAAAGACCCGGGACATGAGGCGGAGTAGTAAAATGGTATCGGCGATCGAATTCGCCGTTCGCGATTCAGCGGGCGGAATCCAGCGTGGCATGGTTGGCGGGGACGCTGCCGGTAACATTGTGCAAACCGCTGCAGGCGACAGCATTTCCCTGAACATCGGGCGCGAAAGCGTGGCCGGGTACGACCAGGTCGGCAGCGATCTGGTGGTGACGCTGGTCGATGGCCAGACGATCATCCTGAACGACTACTTCGCGAATACCGCGGGGACAAACCACCTTTACCTTTCGGCGGACGGCGAGATCTCGGAAGTGATCGTCTCGGCCTCGGGCAACGGGCCCCTGTACGCCGATTACGGTCCGGTCGAAGGTTGGGACAAGTGGAGCCCGCTGGACGACCTGCGCTTTGCCTCTTCTGACCCGGTGACCGAAGTTCTGGCCGTTGTCGATGATCCCGCCGGAATGGGCGGTTTTGTTCCCGGCCTGATTTCCCTGCCCCTGGGCCTGCTGGCCGCGGGCGGCACCGCCGCAGCGGTCATCGTCGGAGATGGCGATGGTGACGGTGACGGTGACGGCGACGGCGACGGTGACGGCGATGGTGATGGTGACGGCGACGGTGACGGCGAT
>JANMJC010000321.1:0-8909 GCA_031371185.1 Paracoccaceae bacterium
CTTGGTCTGCAACTCGGGATGCGCCTTGATTTCGGCATACACGGCGGAATAGCCTGCGACATCGCGCGCCTTCGCGGCTTGAATACTGAGCCCATAGCTCCAGTTCTCGGCCTGCGACAGCAGGGCCGCGTATTGGTCAAGCGCCTGTGCCGCGCCGTTGCGGTCGCGGCCCACGTTCATTCCGTTGCCATCGCGCAAAAGCGAGATCAGGAATTTCGCAGCATCCGCATTGCCGTTGTCAGCGGCGGCCCGCAGCCTGGCCACGGTCGCCGGGCCATCCGCCCGCATGGAAATGCCCCACATCTGCCGCACGGCATCCAGCACGTCGATCCGCGGATTCCCGGCCGCGCGCGCCTTTTCGGCATAGGCGTCAAACTTTGCCCGCGAGACCGAGCCGCCGCCAAGATAGCCGTACATCGCGCCCTCGGCCAAGGTGGCCCAGGCCGTGTCGCTGCCCATCTCTCCGGCCCGCACCAGAAACTTTTCCGCGGTTGACCAGTCGGATTCGTCCCACATCATCATCATGCCGTATTCAGCAAGACCCGATCCGTCGCCTTTGGCCGCCGCCTGTTCAAAGTAGTCCAGCGCCAGGGCGCGATCGGCGGGCACCACCAGGTCGTACAGATAGATGCTGCCCAGGGAAAGCTGGGCCTTGATGCTTCCGGCCAGCGCGGCCTGCTTCAAGAGGTGAATGCCGCCATCGACATCCCGCTCGGCGGGGTTTTCGGCATAGACCATCGCCTCGCCTTCGGTCCGCAGCGCTTCGGGATCCCCCTTTGCGACCACGGCGGCTTGCGATGCCCCACTGGGTTGCGTCGCGGTTTCGGCAAGGGCCGGGGCGCGAAGCCCGAAGTCCAACAGGATCGCGCAGACCGCGACACCCGAAAAAAGCCAGACCGGCCGCCGCAGGATTTGACTTGTGTTCATGTGCTACGTCCCTCTGCCAAAATATTTGAAATAAATTTGTGTCCGCCCATCATAGGGGAAAGGTGACCTCAAGAACAGACGTAATGCGGCGGTGGACCATTGAGCTTTGGTCAGCAAGGGGCGGTACGGCGCCAGGTCCTTGGTGCAAGGGTGCGGTGCCGGGTTTTGAACCCCGCAGATCCCGCAGGCGTGACAGGCCAGGGCGCGGGCGGTCACGGCTTGCGGCGGAAACTGCCCTGGACGATCCGGTCAATCACCATGGCGCAAAGCAGGATGGCAAGCCCCGCGAGCAATCCTTGGCCCTTGGCGGCGTATTGCAGCGATTGCAGCACCATCGAACCCAGGCCCTGCGCGCCGATCAGGCTGGCGATGACCACCATCGACAGACACATCAGGATGGTCTGATTGATCCCGGCAAGGATCGACGCCCGTGCAAGCGGCAGTTCCACCCCGCGCAGCACCTGCCATTCGGTTGCCCCAAAGGCGCGCGCCGCTTCCTTGACGTCTTCGGGAACGCCGTTCAGCCCCAGGGTCGTCAATCGGATCACTGGCGGCATGCCAAAGATCAGCGTGGCGATGATCCCGGGCGGTTTGCCTGTGCCAAAGAACGCGATCACCGGGATCAGATAGACGAAGGCTGGCATGGTCTGCATGAAATCCAGCACCGGCTGCGCTGCGGCAAAGGCGGTCTTGGAGCGCGCAAACCAGATGCCCAGGGGAATGCCGAACAGGATGCACAGAAGCGACGCCGCCCCCAGCAGGGCGACGGTCAGCATGGACAATTCCCAAAGGCCGAACAGGCCAAGATAGGCCAGCGCCGCTGCGGTGAACAGGGCCACCCGAAACCCGGCCATTTGCCAGGCCAGCGTGCAGATGACCAGCATCACCACCGGCCAGGGCGTGCCGACCAACACGGCCTCGAAGGCTTCGACCAGGATCCGGATGGCGTCGCGGATTGCCTCGAACACCCCGCGTCCGGACACATAGGCCGCATCGAATCCGGCATCCAGCCATCTCTCGACGGTGGTGAACAGGGCCTTGTCCGCCGGAAATGTGGTCAGCCAGTCCGGCGGGGCCGACGTCACGAAGGCATAAAGCGTGAGGCCGTAGATGGCCGCCACCAGCGCCACCGTCACCGTCAGCCGCAAGGGCGGTGCGCCGTGCGGCAGGGTGTGATCCCCACGCCAGGCGCTGAAGCGCCTCTCGTAAAGCGGGTTGGCCGCAAAAGCGGTTGCCAGCCGGATCATCGCCAAAAGAGCGGTCCCGACCATCACGCGCAGTGCGACGCCGTCGCGGCTCTGGTCGGCTTCTGCGCGCGCGGCATCGGCGGCCTTCTGCAGATTGGCGGCCAGTCTGGTGGCGGTGGCCGCCGCTTCGGCATTGCCGTTGGCAAGAGCTTCGGCCGCCTGACTGCGCCGCGACGCAATCGTCGCTTCCAGTTGGGTGACGCGCGCAAGGCCGGCCGCATCGACATTGCCCCAGATACCCGACGTTATCTGCGACAGCGCCACCAGATCAAGGAAGCAGAGCACGAGAAACAAGGTTGAAAGACCGCGCATCCCGGCCCACAAGGGCCCAAACGCAGCCGCAGCAAGATTGAAGCTGGGCACCGGCCCCGCATGGCCTTGAATGGCGCCAAAGGCCTTGGCGTAGTAGGCGGCGTTCCGGCCCGAGAAGCGGGCAATCTGGTCAGGTCCGGTCATCAGCGCCCCTCTTTTATGGCCAGCAGCAGCCGGTCCTTGGTGACAACCCCGACCGGCGATCCGCCATCGTCGATGACCACCGGAACATCGCTGCCGGTCACAAGTCCGATCAGCGCATCCAGGTTGGTATTCAACGCTGCGCGCCGGGCCGTACCGATGTCGAAAGCCCGCAAGGCCAGCGCCTTTGCGAGGGGCTCCATGATCTTTTGGGCCGTCATCAGGCCAAGTTTCGAGATGTTCTGCACGAAGGCGCGGACATAGGCGTCAACCGGTTGCGTCACGATCTCTTCCGGAGTCCCGGTTTGCACGATGCGCCCGTCTTTCATGATCGCGATCCGGCTGCCGACGCGGATCGCTTCGTCCAGATCATGGGTGATGAACAGCGTGGTCTTGCCCAGTTTGGCCGACAATTCGATGAATTGATCCTGCAACTGACGCCGGATCAACGGATCCAGCGCCGAAAACGGCTCGTCCATCAGAAGGATTGCAGGGTCGGCGGCCAAAGCACGCGCCAGACCAACCCGTTGCTGCATGCCGCCCGACAATTCCCTTGGCAGGCGGTCTCCGTAACCCTGCAGGCCGACCAGAGCCAGCTTTTCGGCCGCGACGCGCCACCGGACCGCCTTGGAGGTGCCGCGCAATTCCAGCGGATAGGCGACGTTATCCTCGACACTCCGGTGCGGCATCAGCGCCATGTGCTGAAACACCATCCCGATCCGCTCGGCGCGCAACTGTCGCAAGGCGGCAGGCGACAACGCCCGCACGTCCTGCCCCAGCACCCGGACATCTCCTGAAGTGGGTTCGACAAGTCGGTTCACATGGCGCAGCAGCGTCGACTTTCCGCTGCCCGACAGGCCCATGATGCAGAATATCTCTCCCGGCATCACCGAGATTGAGGCATCGGCGATGCCCACGACGCAATCGTGGCGCGCAAGGATGTCCGCCTTGGAGGCTCCCGCTCTGGCATCGGCAAGTGCGGCCTGTTCGGCACGGCCGAAGATCTTCCAGACACCTGAAAGCGCGATGACGGGGTCTGCCATACCTGCCTGCTCCAACCCGCAAATTCCAATGGGCATGGCAGCGCGCCGCCATGCCCAAGGCCCAGACTGCGCCTGGACCTTACTTAAGCCAAGCGGTAACGCGGTCAGGATTTGCCGCGATCCATTCCGACGCCACCATCGCCGGATCCTTGCCGTCAACGATGACCGCATAGGAGAAGGCGCCAAGGTCGTCCGACGACAGGTCCATTGCGCGCAGCATCGAGGCGACCTGCGGAGCGCTTTCGTTCAGACCGTTGAAAAAGGCCTGATGGATGTAGACCGGTGCCCAGGACATGGCGACGTTCGACGCGGTTTTCCATTCGGGATCCGCTTCGGGCGTGACGATTTTCCACGCCGCCGGATCATGCGCCGGCTCTGTCAGGAAGGTCATTTCCGGATGCACGGTGAACAGGTGATGCGGCTTGTAGCAAAAGCCGACCCAAGGCTTGCCGGCTTCGATTGCGGCGGCAAGCTGGGCATAGGCCACGCTTTCGTCCAGTTCGACCAGATCAAGAACCTGATCATAGCCGTAGCCCTGTCCGCGCGCCTGTTCCACCGTGGTGGAACCCCATCCCGTCACACCGATGAACAACTCGCCCTTCCCGTCGCCGTCACTGTCCAGCAGGGCAGCCTTCGCCGGGTCTGCCAGATCGCTGATGTCGGTAAAACCCGCCTCGGTGGCGGCCTTGTTGGCGCACATGCCCTGCACAGCCAGGGCACCGTTGGGGTTCAATTCGATCTTGTCCTTGTACTGGTCCACCAGACCCTGCTGGTTGGGCAGCCAGACCTCGGGGTGAATCTGCATCGAACCCTTGTCGATGGCCTCAAAGATCACCGGGTTTGTGCCGGTCTGAAGTTCGACCGTCAGACCCAGGTTCGTCTCGATGACGTCCTTGATGACATTGGCGGTCACGGTGACAGACGGCCAGTTCGGCACGCCCACGACCAGATCGGCGGCAAGGGCCGGGCCGGCAAGAACAACGCTTGTGGCCAGGGCAGACAATAGTTTGGTGCGCATTTGTAGGACCTCCGGTTGAGTTGGTTTCTTGTCTTGGCTTCACTTGGTGGGCTGTTCAGCAAGTTCTGGCAGTTGAACAGGTCTTGGACGGGCAAGCGGGTCTGAGGACTTTCGGGGTTCGCGACCGTTGCGCTGCACTCATGCGCCTTTGGCGAACCTTGCGACCTCTTCTTGAAGGATCGGGGCGGCCAGGGTCATCGAATGGATGCCCATGATCGTGGTCAGTTGGATCACCTCAAGGATTTCCTCCTTGGTGGCGCCAGCCCGCAAGGCATTCTGGATATGCCGTCGTACCCCCGGCCCATGAAGGTGGGTGGTCGCGGCATTGATGGCGATGAAGATCTTCTCCTTGTACTTCTGCTCCAGCGGACCCTTGCGCTGCGGCACGGCGCGAAAGCCCAGAAAGGCCTCCAGATACTCGGGGTCCAGTTCTTTCAGCAGGTCCCACATCGGGTTCCAGTCGCCGGTGGCGCGTTGGGCCTGCATGTTGGGATAGGATTTTTCATCGGTCATCGGATCAGCCTCCACGATGTTTGAAACTGTCGCGGCGGAACGAGTAGAGTGCCGCCGGATCAACCTGCACGTCGACGACCGCAGGCTTGCCGCAGGCCAGCGCCGCTTCGACCGCCTCGGCCAGCCCGGCAAGGGTATCGGCGCGGAAACCGGCTGCGCCGTAAAGTTCGGCCAGTTTGTCAAAGGGCGGGCTGCTGACATCGGCACCGATATAGCGCCCGTTGAAGAAGTCGCGCTGATAGGCTTTTTCCGCCCCCCAGCACTTGTTGTTCATCACGATGGTCACGGTGTTGATGCCGTGGTCCACCGCGGTGCTGAGTTCGGACACCGTCATGCCGAACCCGCCATCTCCCATCAGACTGATCACCGGCCGTTCGGGCTTTGCCAGCTTCACCCCCAACCCGCAGGCAAAGGAAAACCCGACCAGCCCGAAATCCAGCGGCGTGAACAGGCTTTTGGCCTGCCAGTAGTTCAAGGCATCGGTCGCTTGCAGACACAAAGTGCCAGCATCCATGGTGATCGCCCCGTCATGGGGCAGCAGGTCGCGCAGGGTCTTGAACAGGCCCGAGGGTTGGATCAGCGGGGTATCGGTGATGGCATCGGCGTCGCGTCTGGCCAGAAAGGCGCTGCGTTCCACCTTGAAGCCCGCCGTCCATGCGTCAGCCAGTTGCCGGTTTTTCAGCAGGTGCAACGCCGCCACCAGCTGCAGCGCCGCCGTGGGCGCATCGGCCCAGATGCCGATCTCGATCGGGAAATGGCGGCCGATGGCGGCCGGCTCCAACTCGACATGGATGATCTTCGCATCCCGGTTGATGTTGTCATAGCTGTAGAAGGTTGCGTTGAACCCGATGCGGGTGCCAAGGGCCAGAATCACATCCGCCTCGCGCACCAGCCGCGAGGCCACCGCATTGCCGCGCGGCCCCATTTGCCCGGCGTTCAGCGGATGGCCAAAGGGGATCGCGTCGCCATGCCCGGGCGAGGTGACGATCGGGCAGTTCAACGCTTCGGCCAGGGCAAGGGCCTGGGCGTGGCCTTCGGTGTTCTTGATGCCGCCGCCGGCAATGATCACCGGGCGGGTTGCACCGGCCAAGAGCCGGGCCGCCTGATCAATGGCAGACTGCGCGCCCGCCGGGACCGATTGCGAACGGTAGGCATGGGGCGATTGAAACGCCGGAAACTCAGCCGAGGCGGACAGCACATCGCGCGGCAGGTTCACCTGAACCGGGCCCCGGCGCGGCGTCAGGGCCGTGCGGAACGCCTCTCGGAACATTTCGGGAACGCGGTCGGCGCCGGTCGCGGTCCAGGTCTTCTTGGTGACAGGCCTGAACAGCGCCTGCTGGTCAACCTCCTGAAAGGCATCGCGGTACAGATGCGCCGAAGAGATGGCCCCGGCAATCGACACCACCGGCGAAAATGCCGCCGCCGCCTGCGCAAGTCCCGTGACCAGATTGGTCGCCCCCGGCCCGTTCTGACCGGCCAGGATCACCCCGGCCCGACCCGAGGCGCGGGCATAGCCGTCTGCCATATGGGTGCCGGTGCGCTCGTCATGCACGCCGACGAACCGGATGTCCGTGGCATCATAAAGCGCGTCGAACATCTCCATCGTGGCCGAGCCGATCAGGCCAAACACGTGTTTGACCTCTTCGGTTTGCAGGGCGGCGACTGCCGCTTGTCCGCCGGTCATGGTCGTCATGCTCTGGGTCCGTTCGTTTGGAATTGGGATGCGTTGCGCCGCAGAAAGCTCAGGATTTCCGCCGTAAAAAGCTCGGGGCGTTCGATCAACCCAAGGTGCTGCAAACCCGGCACGATCACGCATTCCGCCCCGGTGATTTCCGCAGCCATGGCGTTTGACATCGCTGGTGTGCTGCCGCTGTCATTCGCGCAGGTCATCACCAGCGTCGGCGCCGCAATGCCGGGCCTTGGACGGATCAGTTCGGTCACGCCGCTGGCCAGAACCTGCCGGTGGGCGGTAAAGTTCTCGGGGTCATTGGCCAGAACCGTCGCGCGGACCTGCGCCACCTTTTCGCGCGATTGGGTCAGGAATTGCGGCGTGAACCACCGCGCGAGCGTGCTTTCGATGGTCGCCGCCGGACCGCCCGCGCCGGTCTGGGCGGCGCGTTCCTCGACCAGCCGTTGCTCCGCGGGCCCGCGTTCATGCGGCGCGTTCAGGATCACCAGCGCCGTGACCCGGGACGGATGGTCAAGGGCGAAGCGACGGTTGATCATGCCCCCAAGGGAAAACCCGATGATGGTGGCCCGTGCGATCGCCAGTTCATCCAGCAACTGCGCGAGGTGATCGGCCAAGACGGACAGGCTGGGCTTGTCCCGCGGTGCAGCACTTTCACCATGCCCGCAAAGATCATAGGTCAGCACCCGGTGGTCGCGTGCCAGCGCCGGCACGAAATCGTCCCACATGCCCCGCGTCAGCCCAAGGCCATGGACCAGCACCAGAACCGGCGCGCCCGTTGGTCCGGTCAGATCAAAGGCGGTCCCGGCCTGGCTGCGTTCCACCCGTCAGACCCCCGCCGGATTGTCGACATCACGCCCCATGTCGCGCAGGTCCTGATATCGGTCACCGATGCGGTGCAGCGGGTGCCCGCCAATCGACGCGCCGAGGGCCACGATGATCTCGTCATCGGCCGGAGCATCGGGCACGGTCAGATGGATCGTCTGGTAATGCGAGCGACGCCCGCCATCGTCCTTGTCCATCAAGGGGATCATCAAAGAGCATCCGGCCGATCCGCGCGTGTTGGTGAAGGCGAGATAGGACTTTGCCTTGATCGCGTCGCGGAACTGGTTGCCGAACCACAGCGAATGGGTCAGCGCCTGCGCATGCTCGATCTCTCCGCCCATGCCCACGACAGACGCCTTGCCGATACCTTCGATCCGGTCGCCGGTGACCTGCAGGATCATGTCGGTCAGAAGGCGGCCAACCTCGGGGCAGATCTCACGCACCTGTGGCGAAAGGTCCTCGACCCAACCGCATCCGAACCACGGGTTGCGGATGATGACAAGGGCGGCCACCAGTCTGGTGGGGATGGGCACGGCTTTTCCCCCCTCGATACAGGTGGTCTGGACTTGCAGAAGTGTTCGGCGGATTTCTGTGGGCATTGGTTTCTTTCAGGAAAAAGCAGGGATGACCTCTTTGCAGAACAATTCCATCGAACGTTTCTGTTCGGCGTGACCCAAGCCAAGGCTGGCGTAATAGATGAACGCGTCCACACCCAATGCCTCGTACATCTTCAGCTTGGCGATCACCGCGTCGGGGGTGCCGAACATCAGGTTGCGCGACAGCATTTCGGGGTCGTATTCGGCGCGGTTGCACAACTCGTTCAGCGGAACAGACTTGGGGAAACCGTTCTCGACTTCGCCCAGGTTCTTGAAAAGATTTTCAAACTGCGACAACACCCGCTGTGCCGCGCGCACCGGAACCATCCAGTCCTGCTGGCGGTCATAAAGGGCAGTCTGACGCATCATTGCCATGGCAGGGCGCTTTTTGCCCGGGTTGGCCGCCATGGCCTCTGCCAAGCGCGCCATGTAGAGTTCGGCCTCGGACATGTCGCGCGTCAGGGGCCAGGACATGATGTTGCAGCCGATTTTCACCGCATAGTCATAGGTGGCGGGGGCACGCGCCGCGACCCAGACCGGCACCTCCGCCTGCAGCGGCTTGGGGCAAGAGGTCGCGGCGGGAAAGGACCAGAATTCGCC
>JANMJC010000325.1:0-2952 GCA_031371185.1 Paracoccaceae bacterium
CCCTGGACGGCATAGACGCGCAAAAGACCGAGCGTGACGCCTTTCTCGCCCGCTTCGGCATGCTGTTTCAGGGCGGTGCCTTGTTCGACAGCATGCGGGTCTGGGAAAACGTCGCCTTCCGCCTGATGCGCGGTGCAAAAGCCCTGCCCAAGGCCGAGGCCCGCAGCATCGCCCTCGAAAAACTCCGCCGCGTCGGCCTCACTCCCGACAAAGCCGACCTCTTCCCCGCCGAACTGTCGGGTGGCATGCAAAAACGCGTCGGCCTCGCCCGCGCCATCGCGGCGGAACCCGAGATCATCTTTTTCGACGAACCCACCACCGGGCTTGACCCGATCATGGCCGGCGTCATCAATTCCCTGATCCGCGAGATCGTCACCGAAATGGGCGTCACCGCCATGACCATCACCCATGACATGACCTCCGTTCGCGCCATCGCCGACCGCGTCGCCATGCTGCACGACGGGTTGATCCGCTGGACCGGCCCGGTCGGCGAAATGGACACGACGCCAGACCCCTATGTGCAACAGTTCATCCACGGTAGCGCCACCGGACCGATCGCTTCGGTTCGTTAGGGCGGATCGGATTTCGACACAGACATCGGCGCGGAACACCCGCGTTCGCGTCCCGGCGACAGGCAGAGATTTCCGATCCCTTTCCAACCTGAACGGCGTCAAGGCAGAATCAGACAGCCCCTTTCCCGCACCACCCTGCCCCGGAAAAGCCACAGGCCTCGCAGTTTTGATCGCATTTGCGAAACAATCCCGGGTTTTCCCCCGCTCTCTGCCTGCTCTGACGTGCAATGGATTAATTCCATTGCGCCCGTTGCCGGAATTCCTTTCTGCTGCGGCGTGGGTTTGGGGGTTTGACTATGGCACTGCATTTGCGTGGGTCGCTGCGTCCTGTTGCGGACGCCCTGCAGGGATTTGTTCAGGGGCTTGTTGCCCTGACGGCCCTGGGCCTGACGCTCGCAAGCGTGGCCGCCTTTGCGGGCTATCTGCCCTGGCCGACGCTTTCGCTGTTTTTTGGCACCTTTGCGGTGCCGCAGGCCGGAATGTGGGTGCAACTGGGGCTGACGGTCCTGTTCCTGGTCCTGACGGTCTATCTGCCGTCCAACCTGCGGATGAGCCGGCTGGAGCGCAGCCACCGCTCTTTCGTCATCGGGATGGAGGACGTCTCGCGCGCTTACCGAATCGCCCATGCCAGCGACCGCGCCGGAGTCTTTGCTCTGTCCGGAGAGTTCGATTCGATGCGGGCAAGGCTGGAGCATCTGCGCCACCACCCCGATCTGGCCGAACTGGAGCCCGAGATCCTGCAACTGGCCGCCCAGATGTCGATGCAGACCCGCGATCTGGCCCGGGCCTATTCCGACACCAAGGTCGAGCGCGCCCGGACCTTCCTGCGCCAGCGTCAGGAAGAGGCCCATGCCCTGACCGACCGGATCGCGCTGGCCCGCCAGATCTGCGACGAACTGCGCCGCTGGATGGCCGACATCGAAGCCGACGAGCGCAAGAACAGCATCCAGATCAGACGCCTGGAAGCCGATCTGCAAGAGATCCTGCCGCCTCTGGGCTATGCCATCGACCACGCCGCCGAGCCGGTCGACGGCAATGTCGTGTCCTTGCCCAAACCGTCGAAGGACGGCTTGAAATCGGGCAGTCTGGAAACCACGAACTGACCCCGGCCCGCACGGTTTTTGGGCGTTCAGAGGGCATCCTTCGAGGCAAAGACAAAGCAGCGGTCGCGGCGCACCATCAGCCACAGCGCGGTGCCGGCCTGCGGCAGGAAAACCCCCGGCACCGTGGCCATCATCGGCGTGCCATCGGCCTCAAGGTGAAACTCCACCAGAGATTCCTGCCCCAGAAACCGCGCCCTTGCCACCAGTCCGCGCGCTGCCGTGCCTTCGGTGGCGGTCGGATTCGGGCCGCGTCCGGCACGGTCAAAGTCGATGCGCAGATGCTGCGGGCGGATGACGATTTCAACCCTTGTCCCATCGGCATGGCCCGGGGTCAGAAAGGCGCCAAAGGCGGTCTGGGTCAGCGCGCCCTGCGACACCCCGCGTATCATGTTGATATCGCTGAAAAAGGCCGCAGCAATCCGGTCACAGGGCGCGTTGTAGACATTATAGGGCGCGCCGCGCTGCACGATCTGCCCGGCCCGCATCAACAAGATCTCGTCGGCCATGCGCATGGCTTCTTCGGGCTCGTGGGTGACCAGAAGCACCGCCGCGCCCTCTTCCTTCAGGACCGACAGGGTGACGTCGCGGATCCCGTCGCGCAGGCGGTGGTCAAGGCCCGAAAACGGCTCGTCCATCAGCATCAGGCGCGGACGCGGGGCCAGAGCGCGGGCCAGCGCGACACGCTGCTGCTCGCCCCCTGACAACTCATGGGGGTATTTCGGACCAAAGCCGGTCAGATTGACCTTGTCCAGCAACTCGTGCACCCGACGCCCCCGCGCCTCGCGCCCGGCACGGTCGTTGCCCAGACCAAAGGCGATGTTCTCGGCCACGGTCAGATGCGGAAACAGCGCGAAGTCCTGAAACATCAGCCCGACGCCCCGGGCTTCGGGCGGAACCCAGGTCGCGGCATCGCCCACCACCTGCCCGTCAATGGCGATGCTGCCAGAGCGTTGCCGGTCCACCCCGGCGATCATCCGCAGGGTCGTGGATTTCCCGCATCCCGAGGGGCCAAGAAGGCACGAGACCTGCCCCGGCGCGATGGTGAACGACACGTCGTCCACAACCTCGCGCCCGGCAAAACTGCGGGTCAGGTTGTCGACGCTCAGACGCGGCAGGTTCATCCGATTACCCGATAGAATTTCTAGGGTATCGGGTTATCAGCCGATCGGGATCACTGCAAGTCACCCTTGCGGGGCCCGGGTCAGCGGCCCCCGGCCCCGGCGCGGCCGGTCCTGCCCGAACCTTAAAGCCTGGCCCTTCGCACCCGCCTGTCACAG
>JANMJC010000342.1:0-2230 GCA_031371185.1 Paracoccaceae bacterium
GGCACTGAAATCCAGTCGATAACATTGGCCCCAGAGGTGCCCGAAAACCCCGCATGCATGCCCATGATCGCGCGCGAGCGTTCGCGCGGCTCGACGCCTGACAGGTCGATCCACACCAGTTCGGTCGATCCCCCGCCGATATCGACCACCAAAAGCTGTTCGGTCGTGGCCGCCACCAGCGGCGCACAGGAAATCACCGCCAGACGCGCCTCTTCCTCGGGCGCGATGATCTCCAACTGCAGGCCGGTTTCGCGCCGGACCTGCTTGATGAATTCCTTCGAGTTTTTCGCCCGCCGGCAGGCTTCGGTCGCCACCAGCCGCATGCGCTGCACCGAATGCTTTTCAATCTTCTGCTGGCAGATGCGCAGGGCCTGAATGGTGCGCCCCATCGACGCCCGGCTTAGCCGCCCCGAGGCTTCCAGCCCGACGCCCAGTTGCACGGTCTTGGAAAACGAATCCACGACGTGAAACTGACTGCCCCTTGGCTGGGCAATCAGCATGCGACACGAATTCGTACCCAGATCCAGCGCAGCGTAAAGCTGCGCCGTACCGGGCTCTGGGGACACGGGCGCAGGGTCAACGCGGAAGCCACCGGGGGGGGGCTCGACCGCAAACCTGCTCGCGTCCGCTCCCCGGGGACGCAGGGGCGCCATAATCGCCCTCCATAGGTGGTTGTGCGCAGGGTATCGCGGAAGTCCCGAGGTAGCAAGCACAACGCCCCGGCCCCCCGTCACCCGGTTGCGGTGGACCTTGGCCCCCCTGCCCGCTAGTCTTGTCGCCGGGGGTCGCGGTCAGCGCGCACCATGTCGAAAACCGACTTCGGCTGTCGGGGACAGACGACTAGAACGGGTCAGGACCAACGCAGGGGAATCATTCAATGGCAGATGTCACGGTGGTGTACTGGCGCGACATTCCGGCTCAGGTCATCGTGGGCAAGGGACGCGGCGGATCGAAGGTGCAGCTTTCAGAACGCTTCGAACAGGCGATCGACCGCTGCGCCATGAAGATCGGCGCCAAGGATGCCGACGCCTATCTGGCCGAATGGCGCAAGGCCCCGCCCTATGTGGTGGAGGGAGACCAAGGCGACGTCGCCCGGGCCGAAGCCGCGCGTCTGGAAGCGGAATATGACACCGAGCGTCTGAAAACCCTGATCAATGCCGAAGGCTGGGCCGCAAGGGCCTGATGCCGGACCAAAGGAACGCCCCATGGCTCTTAGCTTTTTCCGCAAGGAACCCGTCCCCGTCCCCGCCGGTAACGCCGCCCGGTTGGAAGCCTTTCTGAAAGGCTACTCCATCGAGGTCATGCCGCGCACCGCTGAGAAGATCGAAGATTTCCGCACCCTTTTGCCCCGCGGCACAAGGGTTTACATCGCCCATATCGAGGGCACGCCGATAGACGACATGGTGGCCACGGCCAAACGCATCGGTGCCGAAGGCTTTGATGTGATGCCGCATTTTCCCGCGCGGATCATCAAGGACCGCGCCACGCTGACCGATTGGGTGGCGCGCTACCGCGATGTGGGGGTGCGTCAGGGGCTGTTGTTGGCGGGCGGTCTGGCCGCTCCGGTGGGCGACTTTGCCACCTCGATGCAACTGCTGGAATCGGACGCTTTCGCGGGCTTCACGCGCCTGCACGTCGCCGGTCACCCCGAAGGCAACAAGGACATCGATCCCGACGGCTCGGACCGCATGGTGATGGAAGCGGCGCGCTGGAAATCCGCCTTTGCCGAGCGTAGCGATGCCAGCATCGCCATGGCCACCCAGTTCTGCTTTGACGCCGCCCCGGTGATCGCCTGGGTCGACCGTCTGGCCGCCGAAGGGGTGAAACTGCCGGTCCATATCGGCGTGGCGGGCCCGGCCAAATTGCAGACCCTGATCAAGTTCGCCATTGCCTGCGGTGTCGGCCCCTCCTTGCGCGTGCTGCAAAAGCGCGCCATGGACGTGACCAAGCTTTTGCTGCCCTACGAGCCGACCGAGATTCTGGCCGATCTTGCCGCGCACAAGGCCCGCAGCCCGGGCTTCGGCATCGAACAGGTTCACTTCTTCCCCCTGGGCGGCATCAAGACCAATGCCCAATGGGTCACCGACAACGGCGGCGCTTCGGGCCAGCCTGTAAACTCTTGAGAGATAGGTTTAAGAATGACCCGCACGATACTGGAATCCAAAACGAAAACCGTCATCATCGGTTTTGACGAGCCCTTCACAGTGATCGGGGAACGCATCAACCCGAC
>JANMJC010000358.1:0-3803 GCA_031371185.1 Paracoccaceae bacterium
GCGCCCAGTCGACCAGCCTCTGCGCATCCCACCCGTTGACCACCTGCTCCACCGGTACGCCGCAGGCGGCCGCCCGCTCGCAGCCGTAGGGCTGCCAGTCCAGCTGTCCCGGCGCGTGCGCGTCGGTGTCGATCGAGAACAGGCAGCCGGTCTCGACCGCCAGCCGCAGCAGCCGGCGGGGCGGGTCCAGCCGCTCCGGCCGCGAGTTGATCTCGACGGCCACCCCGAACCGCTCGCAGGCGGCAAACACCAGCTCAGCGTCGAAGGACGACTCCCCACGCGTCCCGCGGCCGCCTTTTCAGCCACCTGGGAGCAGGGGGCAGCCTGGCCGACCCTGGCTGTCGGCAATTACATCGACCGCACCGAAGAAGCCTTCCCCTGGGGTTCTTGCACCGACAACTGGCTGCACCGCCCCAACGCCAGCGGCACGGGTTTTGCCGCGCCGACCCCGTTGAAGCCCAGCTTTTGCGCCCTGTCGATGCTGTTTTCCGACTGGAGCGGCTTGGGCGCCCGGGATCTGCGGGTGTCCAACGACCGCGAGTATTACAAGGGCGGCCAAGAGCAGTTGTGGCATGTTCAGCCCGGCACCGAGCCGCAGCTTTACACCGAGAAGGAAGGATGGAAGCGCCTGAAGATCTGGGGCATGGGCATTGCCAGCCGCGATCTGGATGCCGATGGCTCGACCGATCTTTTCCTGACGTCGATGGCCGACAACAAGCTGCAGGTGTTGAACAAGCCTGCCGATGGCGCGGCGGTTCTGCCGCAATACTCCGATCAGGCGTTCAAGCGTGGCACGACCGCGCACCACCCCTATACCGGCGGCGATCTGCGCCCTTCCACCGCCTGGCATGCCCAGTTTGAAGACGTGAACAACGACGGTCTGGCCGATCTGTTCGTGGCCAAGGGCAATGTCGACCGGATGCCGGACTTTGCGCAGAACGACCCCAACAACCTGCTGCTGCAACGCGCAGATGGCACGTTTTTCGAAGCCGGGGCCCTGGCGGGCGTGGCCAGCATGAAAAACGCACGCGGGGGGGCGGTTGCCGATTTCAACAACGACGGCTGGCTGGACATTCTGGTGACCAACCGCCGCGAAGCCCCGCAAATCTGGCGCAATACCGGGGTTGGGACGGGTTGGATCGAGGTAAGCCTGGCGCAGCCCGCCCCCAACCGCAACGCCGTCGGCGCCTGGATCGAGGTGCGGACCGGCGACCATCTGCAACGCCGCGAGGTGACGGTGGGCGGCGGTCATGCAAGCGGGCAGTTAGGGCCGTGGCACTTTGGTCTGGGGGCTGAAAAAGCGGCACAGGTTCGGGTGATCTGGCCCGATGGCTCGGCCGGCGCCTGGCAAGAGGTTGCGGCGGGGCATCGGGCCAACCTGCCGCGCTGATCTGCGCGAAATTGCCGGACCAGCCCTGCATTTGTGCCCATTTGCACGCAGCCGCCGAATGTCTATGTCTGGGCGAACACTCCGGAGTGCGGCATGTCACAGATCGAATTTGGAATGGACACCTTTGGCGATGTGTCCAACGGGCCCGACGGAAAACTTCAGCCGATGCATGTCGTGCTGCGCGAGGTGGTTGAACAGGGTGTTCATGCCGATCAGTCCGGCGTCGATTTCATCGGACTGGGCGAACACCACCGCTCTGACTTTTCGCTGTCCTCGCCCGAGATCGTGCTGGCCGCCATCGCCGCCCGCACGACCCGGATCAAACTTGGCACTGCGGTGACCGTGCTGTCGTCGGACGATCCGGTGCGGGTCTTTCAGCGGTTTTCCACCCTGCACGCCATTTCCGGGGGCCGGGCAGAACCGATTCTGGGGCGGGGATCCTTTACCGAAAGCTATCCGCTGTTCGGCTATGACCTGAAAGACTATGACCAGTTGTTCGAAGAAAAGCTGGACCTGTTCACCCGCCTTTTGCGCCAGGACAAGGTCACCTGGTCGGGGCAAACCCGCAGCCCGCTGACCGCGCAAACTGTCTATCCGCCCTTGGCCCCCGAAGGCATGGTGACCTGGGTCGGTGTCGGGGGCAGCCCGGAGTCGGTGGTGCGCGCGGTGCGGCAGGATCTGCAACTGATGCTGGCGATCATAGGGGGCGATCCGCGGCGGTTTCTGCCCTACCTTGATCTGTATGCGCGCGCCTGCGAACAGATCGGCAGCCCGCGCCGCCCGGTTGGCGTGCATTCCCCCGGCCACATCGCCGACACCGACACCCAGGCGCGCGAAGAGCTGTGGCCGCATTACCAGACCATGTTCGGCCGCATCGGCCGCGAACGCGGCTGGCCGCCCACCACCAAAGAGCGCTTCATCGAAGAGGTCGAACACGGCTCGTTATATGTGGGGTCGCCCGAAACCGTGGCGCGCAAACTGGCCGCGACCGTGGAGGATCTGGGCATTCAGCGCTTCAATCTGAAAATGGCCACCGGGCCCATGATGGCTGCGACCATCCTGAAATCGATCGGCCTTTACGGACAAAGCGTGATCCCCATGGCGCGCGACATTCTGGCCAGCCGGCGCAGGACCTGAACCTTCTGGTTTTTTCGGCCGCCTTTGCTATCTTCGTCACGCTCGCGCCATTTTTACCCGCCAGAATGGTCGCCTTGGTCAACCATGTCGGCAGCGGGGGATTGCGGTGAACAACGTGTTCCGGGAACAAAGGGGCCATGATCCCATCGAATTCGCCTCGCGCGACGAAATCGAAGCCTTGCAACTGAAGCGGCTGAAATCGACGCTTGGCACCCTTTATCGCAACGTGCCGCATTACCGTGCGGCGCTGGATGCGCTCGGCATGAAGCCAGGCGATCTGCGCGCCCTAAGCGATCTGGCGCGGCTGCCCTTTACCACCAAGGCCGATCTGCGCGCCAACTATCCCTTTGGTCTTTTCGCCGTGCCGCGCGATCAGGTCCTGCGGTTGCACGCCTCGTCGGGCACCACGGGGAGGGCCACGGTCGTCGGCTATACCCAAGGCGATCTGGACACCTGGACCGCGTTGATGGCGCGGTCGCTGCGCGCCACCGGGGTGAAGCCGGATGACATCGTGCATCTGTCCTATGGCTATGGTCTGTTCACCGGGGGGCTTGGCTTTCACTACGGCGCCGAAGCCATGGGGTGTACCGTGGTTCCGGCCTCGACGGGCATGACGGCACGGCAAGTGACCCTGATCGAGGATTTCGGCGCCACGGTGATCGGGTCGACCCCGTCCTACATGCTGGCCATTCTGGACGAATACCGCGCACAGGGCCGCGATCCGGCGACATCCTCGTTGCGGATCGGGATCTTTGGTGGCGAGCCCTGGACCAACGCCATGCGCGCCGAAATCGAAGCCGCCTTCAACATGCATGCGCTGGACTGCTACGGCCTGTCGGAAATGATGGGTCCGGGTGTGGGCATCGAATGCGTGGAAACCAAGGATGGTCTGCACCTGTGGGAAGATCATTTTCTGGCCGAAATCATCGACCCCGAGACCGGTGCGGTTCTGCCGGACGGGCAGACCGGAGAGTTGGTGCTGACCACGCTGACCAAAGAGGCGATGCCGATCCTGCGCTATCGCACCCGCGACCTGACCCGGCTTCTGCCCGGCACCGCGCGCCGCATGCGCCGGATCGAGACAATTCGCGGCCGGTCGGACGACATGATCATCCTGCGTGGGGTGAACGTGTTTCCCAGCAAGATCGAAGAGCAGTTGCTGGCCATTCCGGGCCTTGCGCCGCACTTTCAGCTGGAACTGCGGCGGGACAGGCGGATGGATGCGATGGTGGTTCACACCGAAACCTTGGGCCTTCTGGGCGACGAAGATCGGCAG
>JANMJC010000102.1:0-16952 GCA_031371185.1 Paracoccaceae bacterium
TGCGGATCGCAGGACTTTCGCTCTTTGCCTTGACCCTGGAAACTGACCGTAAGCAAGCCAGCGCTCGCCGGTATTCCAGCGGGGCAGGCGTTGCGGCCGTGCCGTGAATGCGCCATGCGGGACAGGGTCACCTGCACCCGCACCCGCCTTCCGGGAAAATGCGCCGTTGTGCCGGCGCAGCGCGGGCGCTTTGCCCGACGGTACCGGGGCCGAAAGACCGCAAGGCACCGGCCGCAGCGTCCGTTTCGCCGGATCGGGCGCCACCGTTCGGCCGCCGCCGCAACCCGTGGCCGGGCCTTTTGCATTGATCCGGGCGTCCTGCAGGTCTAATCCGGGGGAAGCAGTCCCAGCCGGAATCCCATCTTGACCGTATTTCACCACACCCAAGACCTGCCCGACGGCGTCTCTTTCGGCGCCATCGTGGCCATCGACACCGAAACCATGGGGCTGGACCCGCGCCGGGACCGCCTTTGCGTTGTGCAGCTTTCGGATGGCAAGGGCGACGCCCATCTGGTGCAGATCGCCAAGGGCCAGACCCGGGCCCCCAATCTGCAACGCCTGCTCACCGATCCTGCGGTGCTGAAACTGTTCCACTTCGGGCGTTTTGACATTGCGGCCCTGAAAAACGCCCTTGGCGTGCGCACCGCCCCGGTCTGGTGCACCAAGATCGCGTCGCGCCTGATCCGCACCTATACCGACCGTCACGGGCTGAAATACCTGCTGCAGGAATACGTCGGCATTGACGTGTCGAAAGCCCAGCAAACCAGCGACTGGGGCAGCGAGATCCTGACGGACGCGCAACGGGAATACGCGGCATCCGATGTTCTGTATCTGCACAAGCTGAAAACCGCGCTCGAGGCGATCCTGATCCGCGAAGACCGGCTGACCCTTGCGCAACACTGCTTTGACTTTCTGCCGACCCGGGCCGAGCTTGACCTGATGGGCTTTGATGAACCCAATGACCTTTTCCACCACTGACGTGCCCGCCGCGGATTTTCTGGCAACCGCCCGCCGCGTCATCGCGCGCGAGGCCGAGGCGCTGACCCTTTTGGGCGACAGCCTTGGGGCCAGCTTTGCCGAAGCGGTCGAGTTGATCCTTGGCGCGCAAGGCCGGGTGATCGTGTCGGGCATGGGCAAATCGGGCCACATCGCGCGCAAGATCGCCGCGACCTTCGCCTCGACCGGCACCCCCGCCCATTTCGTGCATCCCGCCGAGGCGAGCCACGGCGATCTGGGCATGGTGACGCGCGGCGACGTGGTGCTGGTCCTGTCCAACTCGGGCGAGACCACCGAACTGGCCGATATCATCGCGCACAGCCGGCGGTTCGGCATTCCGCTGATCGCGGTCGCGGCGCGGGCCGACAGCACGCTGATGCGTCAGGCCGATGTTGCCATTCTGCTGCCGCCCGCCGCCGAAGCCTGCGACACCGGCATCGTGCCCACCACCTCGACCACCATGACGCTGGCCTTGGGCGATGCGTTGGCCATCGCCCTGATGGAGCACCGCAAATTCACCCCCGACCATTTCCGCCTGTTCCATCCCGGCGGCAAGCTGGGGGCCAAGCTGCTGAAGGTCCGCGACCTGATGCATGCGGACGTGCCGCTGGTCACGATGGCCACACCGATGTCCGAAGCGCTGTTGCAGATCAGCCAGAAGGGCTTTGGCGTGGTGGGCGTCACCGACGCGGCCGGTCATCTGCGCGGCATCATCACCGACGGCGACCTGCGGCGTCACATGAAGGGCCTGCTGGATCTTTCCGCGGGCGACGTGATGACGCGCGGCCCCGCCACGGTGGCGCCCGCAGCCTTGGCCGAACAGGCGGTGGCCATGATGAATGACCGCAAGATCACCTGTCTTTTCGCGGTCGAACCCGGCACCGATAGGGCCATGGGCATCGTGCATATCCACGATTGCCTGCGCGCGGGGGTCATCTGATGACCTATTCCGGCCCCGAAAACCTGCATTCCCGCACGGTGGGCTGGCTGAAGATCCTGTTTCCGTTGACCGCCCTTGCCATCCTGTCCACCCTGTTTCTGGTGTCGAACGCCCCGGCCCCGCAAGACACCATCCCCTATGCCGATGTCGACGTGGCCGATCTGCTGCGCGAGCCGCGCCTGACAAAGGCCGCCTATGCCGGCATGACGAAAGACGGCGCCGCCCTGACCATTCAGGCCGGCGAGGCTTTGCCCGGCGTGGCGGGAAGTGACAATGCCGGGCTGGCCCGCAACCTTTCGGGCCTGCTGGAAACGCCCGATGGCGTCACGACCCGGCTTGTCGCGGGCGAGGCGCGACTGGATCAGGCGGCCGGTCAGGTGCACCTGCAGGGCGGTGTCACCTTTTCGGTGTCCTCGGGTTACGAGCTGCGGTTTTTGCAGGCGGACATCAATCTGGATCGCACAAAGGTGGTGGCCCGGGGCGGTGTCACGGCGCGCGGGCCCATGGGCACCCTGACGGCGCAGAGGCTGGACATCTCTCCGGCGGACACGGGCGCGCATCACTACCTTATGGTTTTCAACGGCGGGGTTCGGCTGGTATACCTGCCCCCAGCCAAAGCGCCCTAGGGCGCAGTCAGGACCCGCACGCATGCCCTTTCATCCCTTGACCCTGCGCCGTGGTCTTCTGGCTGGCTTGCTGGCCATCTTTGCCACCATGACCCCGGCCCAGACCGCAAATGTCGATTTCGGCGGCCTGCGAGCCGACCCCAAACTGCCCGTCGAGGTGACGGCGACAAGTTTTTCGGTCGATCAGGCCGATCATTCGGCATCGTTTCAGGGCGATGTCCGGGTGTCGCAGGGCGACATGGTGCTGACCGCCGGCGAAGTCCGGATTGAATATGCCGAGGATGGCAAATCCATCACCCGACTGCTTGCCACGGGCGGGGTCCTGTTGAAGGCGGGGGCTGATGCGGCCCAGGCAGGCGAGGCGGTCTATGTGCTTGCCAGCGCCGAGGTGACCCTTACGGGTGATGTGGTGCTGACCCAGGGGGCCGCTGCCATCTCGGGGCAGAAGCTGGTGGTCAATCTGGCCAAGGGCACCGGCCGCATGGAAGGGGGGGTGACCACCATCTTCACCCCCGGCGGCAACTGATGCCGTCAGCCCCCAATCTGACCCTGACCAAGGGCGACGCGGGTCTGCAGGTTCGATCCCTGCGCAAGGCCTACAAGAAACGGCTGGTGCTGCGCGATGTGTCGCTAAGCCTGCAACGGGGCGAGGTCGTGGCGCTTTTGGGCCCTAACGGCTGCGGCAAGACCACCACCTTCTATTCCATCGCCGGTCTGGTGACCCCCGAAACCGGCCAGGTCCTGATCGACGGGCAAGAAGTGACCAATCTGCCGATGTACCGCCGCGCCCGTCTGGGGATCGGGTACCTGCCGCAGGAAATGTCGATCTTTCGCGGATTGTCGGCCGAAGACAATATCATGGCGGTTCTGGAAATCTCCGAACCCGACCGCCACAAACGCCGCGAGAAACTGGAAGAATTGCTGAACGATTTTTCCATCACCCATCTGCGTCAGGCCCCGGCCCTGGCGCTTTCGGGGGGCGAACGTCGCCGGGTCGAGATTGCCCGCTGTCTGGCCGCCAACCCCAAATATCTGCTGCTGGACGAACCATTCGCCGGGGTCGATCCCATCGCCGTCGGTGAAATTCGTCATCTGGTGCAAGAGCTTAAGTCGCGCGGTCTGGGGGTTCTGATCACCGACCACAACGTGCGCGAAACCCTGGATATCGTGGACCGCGCCTATATCCTGCACGACGGCAAGGTTCTGATGACCGGCACCGCCGACGAGGTGGTTCGCGATGAAATGGTTCGCCGGGTCTACCTGGGCGAAAATTTCCGCGTGATTTAGCGCAAGGCCCCCGACAAGGGCACAGCGCAGTTGACAAGCCCCCCCCGGCATCCCCAAATGAAACGGATGGACGCTTTGAAATGCCAGCACTCGCGGTCGTGGGCTTGGGTGAATTCCCGGTCGGCTGCGGCCCGGCCCCGCGCACAATGCGCCGTTTTCCCGGATGGCTTAACCCCCCATAAACCTATTTTCGGCCACCCTGTCCCCCAGTGGGGTCAGGCTCTGTCCGCACTGCCGCAGGAGGAACCATGCGTTACCAGATCACTGGAAAACAGATCGACATCGGCGAGGCTCTTCAAACCCATGTGAAGGCCGAACTTGGCGAGGTCGTTGAAAAATACGCCCAACGGCCGACCGATATTCACGTCGTCTTTTCCAAGGCCGCACATGAATTTGTCTGCGAGGCGACCCTGCACCTTTCAACCGGGCTGTCGGCCCAAGCGAAAGGCCATGCCACGGAAATCTATGCGGCTTTCGAATCCTGCCGTGAAAAGATGGACAAGCAGATGCGCCGCTACAAGCGCCGCCTGCGCAATCACCACAAGGACCGCGCGGAACCGGTTGAATATGGCGAGGGGTCGTCTTATATCCTCGCCGCAGCAGACGAGCCTGAGGATAACGACAATTCCACGCTGCAACCGATCGTGATTGCGGAAATGGAAACCAAGATCCCTGCGATCACCGTGGGCGAAGCCGTGATGCAACTGGAATTGGCCGGACACCGCATGCTGGTGTTTCGCAACGAAGGACATGGCGGGGTGAACGTCGTATACAAGAGAGACGATGGCAACATCGGCTGGATCGATCCGCGCAACAGCAAATAGGCCGGTCACAAAGACAGGCGGGAACCACAACAGGCCCATGGAACTTTCAAAACTCCTGATGCCGGACGCCGTCCGGTTCGTCGGACAACTGACCGGCAAGAAACGGTTGTTTCAGGAATTGGGCGAAATCGCCGCCCAGGCCTATGGGTTTTCTGCCGCGGCCGTGGTCGACGGCCTGCAAGAGGGCTAGTCGTTTGGACCAACCGGGGTGGGCCACGCATTTGCGTTGCCCCCCGCCCGACTTGAAGAAGTTGACCGGATTTGCGGCGTCTTTCTGCGTCTGGAAAAACCGCTGAACTATGATTCCGTGGACCGCCAGCCCGTCGATCTGATCTTTGGCCTGCTTGCGCCCAAGGATTCCGGGGTGGAACATCTCAAGGCGCTGGCGCTGGTGTCGCGGACGATGCGCGACCCTGCGATCTGCGCCAAGCTGCGTGCCAACTCGGACGGTTACAAACTGCATGCCATCCTGACCGAATCCCGGACCTCGCAAGCGGCGTGAAGGCGGGCCAGCCGGTTCAGCCCGGCGCGGACCAGTCGCCGAACCCAAAGGCCTCGTAGTCGCGCAGATAGGCCGCCCGCGCTGCCGCTTCCAGATCGGGGCCATAAAGGGCGGCAAGGGCATGCTGAGCACCGTCGGTCTCGGGGGGCAGGGGCGGGCCCGGAATGCCGATTTCCTCCAGCAATTGCGCCAGACCTGCGGCCAGGTTCTGTTCGCGCAGAACAAGGTCAGGGCTTTGCAACTGCCCAAAGCCCTGCAGGGTGGCAAACTGCGACGCGAATTGCGCCGGCATCCGCAACTCGGTGCGGCCCGCCGCGATGTGCTTGATCAATTCGAGGAACACCAGCAGACCGGCCCGAAATTCGGCCGGGTCGGCAAATCCGGTGCCTTTGGGCGGCAGCTGGAACTTGTGGACCCGGCGCAGATAGGGCCGCAGCTCGGGCATCCATTCCTTTTTCAGAAACTCGGCATATCCCGCATGGGCCCGTGCCAAAGGGTGGCGCAGCACGGTGAAACTGCGGTGCCCGACATGGGCGCTGCGCCAGGATCGCAGGGTGTTGCGGTCAAAGTTCGGCAGCATCGGCCCAAAGCCCGCAAGCCAGGACTTCATGCGCGTCTCGGGCGCTGAACGGATCGGCAAAAACAGCAGTGGCGCCCCGGACGATGCCATGTACTGCGGCACGCCGGGGGGGCGGCGCGGTTCGAAATTCGGGGTATGCGACAGGTTGAACCAGTCGATCCGGGCCAGCCCCTTGGCCATCTCGACCGGGTTCGACACCTTGTCTTCCAGCGCTTCGGGATTTTGTTTCTTGAACCGATAGTCCAGGTCCTTCAGCCGGCCGGAAGCCCCCAGAAAACCGGCAAGGCCGTTCAGGACGTCAAGATCAAGAATGTCTTCGTAATCAATGTAATAGGCTGTCTGCCCGGTCGTCTGAAGTCGGCGCATCAGGGTTATCTGAAAGCCTTGCAGCGCCTCCAGCCGGGTCTGGAACTCTGCCGTGTCGAATCTTGGCCGCACCGTTTTCAGATGCTTGGTGTTGGCCATCCACCACTGATCGCTTTCCATGGCGATCTTCCACGAGATGTAGCTTTCCAACTGGTTCCGCGTCAGCACGATCTTGGCGCAGGTCGGATCGCCCATCACCAGATCAAGAACGCGCGGGTCATGGTCATGGAAATAGCGGAACCCCGGAATGCCCTTGGTCTGCGCCCGCATCGCCGCCAGCAACTGCGACGGATCGGCGTCGCGGGCCACGATGGAGACGCCCAGATAGTCCTGCTTGCCCTCGCCGCCGATGAAATAGGGATTGAACGCCTCGCCATGGCATTTGATGCCTGGAATGGCGTTCAGATTGGCCTCCAGAAAATTCGACCCCGTCCGCATTTCCGCAAAGATGACAAAACTCTTGAACGGGGTTTGGGCCATTGATCACTTCACAAGGTAAGGACGACCGCGACGCCGCGTCGAAGGCTGAATGCCGTAATCCACCGGAAAATCGCCCATCAGGACTGGCTGCATGCCCTGATTGCGCAGGTTTTGCAGGAACTGACCAAAGCCGGTCAGATCGATCAGACGCGGCGCCTCGGTCAGGCGGCGCATGGCGCGCGGGCTGATTTCGTCGATCACCGATTGCAGCGGCTCCATCGGGTTTTCCACGAATTCCGCCAGGGACCAGATCCGGATGCGGGCCTTGGCATAAGACGATCGCAGGATCGCCAGATGCTCTTGCTCGATCTTCTGCAACCTTGCGGCTTCGCGGCGGATGTCGCCGAAATTGGCGTTGGACTGGAACAGGGGAACCGCCCAGGCCCCGGTGATGACCGAAATCTGGGCATTCGGATCACAGGCCACGAACCAGTTGATCGACTGGTTGTCTTGCGGCCCGAACTGATAACATTGCCGCTCTCCGCGGGTGTTCCAGATCAGGTTGACCAGAAAGCTGCGCGGGTTGTAGTCGCGCAGCGCCGCCGAGTTCGACAGGCAGCCGTTGAAAACCGCTTCGTCCCCCGAGAAATGCACGCGGTCGGGCGCGAAAAGGTGGCCATGGGCCCGGGTGCCCGCCACTTTGCCCAGCCAGGGTTCGAAATTCTCGAAGACTTCGGAAAAACCGTGGAACACCGAATAGGGTGCCGCCGTGCGCCCGTTTTCCCAGTTTTCATTGGGGAAACGGCTTTGCATGAACAGTCCCGCGCGGCCCTTTGTCCGCCGTTCGACCGCCTTTGAAAACAGCCGGTCGATCTTGCCGGGATTCGGTTCGGCCACGGCCTGACCGGCGCCCTCTTTGGTCAGGAAGGCATCGTACAGCATGTCGGCATGGGGCCAGATCTTGCGCGCGACAAAGCAGTCGGACCGCCGCAGCAGTTGCAGATGGTCGTCGTAGAAGATGTGCGGCTTGCCCTGAAAATCGAACTTCGACAGGGTCAGCGACCGGCTTTCGACCTGACCTGACACCTGCCGCACCATGGTCTGGAAATAGCTTTCATCCGGAATCCAGACCCGGCGGAAATAGCGGTCGATCTCTTCGCGGTCGGGGTTTTCCAGAATTGCGGACAGGGTCTGCCGGGTCAGGCACCACCACTGGCTGCCCAGATGCGGCACAAGTCCGGCGGGGATCCGACGACGGAACCCGACCCGGCGCTGCAGTTTCACATAGGCGTCGAACAGACGGCGCTGCTTGCGCCAACTGAAGGGAAACCGCAGGGTGAAGCGTTCGAAATCAAGGCCGCCGATGGTCCAGCCCACGTCTTCGGTCGTCACACTTTCGATGAAATCGGTGCGCGGGCGTTCGTCCAGATAGGCAACCATCTCTTCCACCGGGCGCAGCGGCAGGCAAGACCCGGAGGCCAGAAAGACATGCCGCACTTCGGGAAAGCGGGCCAGCATCATCGTCGCGGCGTCCTGGGTTGCCGCGACGATCCCCCAGGTGCCCCATTCGCAGGCGTGCCGGCCAGAGAACCGCACGTTGTCCAGATCGGCCAGCGCCTCGATCAGATCGGCATAGGCCGGTTTAAGCACCCGCTTGTCGACATGGATCACCACCGGGCAGCCGCGCGTGGCCCAAAGCCGGGCCACCTGGGCGGCTCGGTCCAATGCGGTGTGGCACAGCATGACGATGCCGACGGTCACGCCCAGTTCCCTTTTGACATCAGCCCCAGAATTTCCAACTGGCGCCAGTTGATGTATTTTTCGCTGAATTTGCACCACAGGTCCGGTTCCACCGCCAGACCCTCGCGGTAGGCGCGGTATTCATGGCTGTTGGCATAGTGCTGACGGCGGTCCATCTCTTCTTCGGCCTTGGCCGCGAAAGTATCCAGAAACTTGGCATGCAGCAGGCAACCGCTGGCTTTCTCTCCCCCCCATTCGTCATAGACCAGGTTCAGGCCGCGCGGCAAAAGCATGTGGGTCGAGGAATGAAAGGCATAGCCGCGGTCCCATTTGACCAGCGGAATCTTGTTCAGCGCCGGGGCCCGTTCCGGCTTGTCGGCAAAGAACATCCGCGCCCGCGGCCCGCCTTGAATCCACAGGTTGCCGAATTTGCCGTTGCGCGAAACGGTATAGTTGCCACTGTCGAAGTACTGAGCGATTTCAAAGGGATTTTGACCCTCTCGATAGGGAATAGCATCGAACGGGCCCTTTGGGTACATGTCCAGAAGCATGGCCGAGAACGACTTGATCGAGCTGGCATCCAGCCAGTCGGTCAGCGCCCGAAGGGGCCGCGTGTCACTGAAGGGGAAGACGAAGAATTCATCGGGGTCGACAACCAGGGTCCAATGCCCGTCACCGTATTTCATCTGCAGCCAGTTCAGCCAGTCAACGCCGAAACGCGACCGTTTGTAGCTGTGCTTGCTGTTCCACACGGAAACATCGTCCTGCGCTTCCAGATATTCGCGGCTGCCATCGTCGCTGTCGTTGTCGACGATCAGGAAGTGGTTGATGCCAAGGTCGCGGTAGTACTTCAGAAAGAAGGGCAGGCGCACCCGCTCATTGCGCAGGGTCGAAAACACCAGCAAATCATTGGGGCGGATCGCCTTTGTCCGAATGGCGACCGGGCGCAATTCACGGCGTTTGCGAAAGGCGCGGATACGCCAGCGTTTTCGGGTCAGCCGCAACATGTATCTTGAAAAGATGCTCACCGCGCCGTTCCCGAACCTCTCTCATGTGCCGATCCAGAATTAGAGCCCAAGGCTTAAGACGGCGTTGAAGTGATCCTCCCACAGGGGCGGGTCAATGCGCGGTCGATGAGCTGCCTGTCCTGGTTCGGTCTGCTGCGCCCCGTCTTGTGCAAGGGTCTGAATTGCTTGACGCCAAGAATAGACATCTCGGGGGTTCAGGTAAACCGGGAAGTCGTGCAGAAGCTCGTGTAAAACGGCCAAATCGCTGCAAATGACCGGAAGACCGCGCGCGGCGGCCTCCAAGGGGGGCAATCCGAAGCCTTCGGCAAGGGTCGGGAACACCAAAGCGACGGCGCGGTCCATCAACGCGCCCACCGCACCATCGGACAACGGGCCCAGCATTTCGACCCCGGGCAAGGCGGAAAGTCGGGCAAACAGGGCCGGATCGGCCCAGCCCCGGTGCCCCACGATGCACAGGCGGGGCAAAGCTGACGCCCCGTCCCAGACATCGCACAGCAACTCGAGGTTCTTACGCGGTTCGATGGTTCCCAGGGCCAGAACGAAGGGTTGGTCAAGGTCGATCCCGGGGGGAAGATCGCCGGGCAGCGACGGCGCCACCGTGACCCCAAGATTGGCCACCATTGCCGGGGGCACGCGGCCCAAACGCTGCATCTGCGCCTCGGACGCCCGGCGCGCCGCCTGCGTGGTGTGGATGACCAGATCGGCGTAATGCGACACCGCGCCAAGTTTGCGCCCGAAGACGGCGGGAATGCCGGCGCGGGTGAACTCGGGGTGGTCCAGCGGGATCGTGTCATGCAGCAGAACCGTGACGCAGCCCTGTGCCGCCTTGACCGCCCGCATCACGGGCGGCGTCAGATTGGAGTGACCCAGGTTGAAATAGCTGAACCCGACCCCGACACGGGCCAGAAGGCGCGGCAGACCCAGAACCGACGCTCGCGCCATTGACAGGCGCCGCACATCGGCCTCGGCCCGCCCGCGCGCCGGATTTCTGCGCCAGATCAGGCGGCTGGTCAGATCCACCGGACCGACCGGGCACAGGCCCGCGGCACGGTCCAGAAGCCCGGCGATCCCGGCGGCATTCAGCAAGGCAAAACCCAGTCTGGTGCGGATCAGCCCGAAAAGCGGTCGATCAAGGCCCGACAAGTGGCGCGCCCAGGCGTATTCGACGCGGTCGATGCCCGTCATCGCGCCCAGCCCCAAACGTGAGGCCAGCCGCGTCAGGTCGATCAGCCGGGCCTGCGGCACACCTATTGCGCTGCCTTTTGCAGTGCGATCAGGTCGTGCAGATAGGCGCCGAATTCGTCGCGCAGATCGGGGCGCGACAGGCCGAAGGCCACGGTCGCCTGCAGGAAGCCCGCCTTCGATCCGCAGTCATAGCGCTGCCCGCGAAAGCGAAAGCCAAAGACCTTGCCCGGCACGCGCGCCTCTTCGGCAATGGCGTCGGTCAGCTGAATCTCTCCGCCGGCGCCCTGCTTCATCTTGTTGAGATTGCTGAGAACTTTCGGCGTCAGAATATAGCGGCCGATCACCGCAAGGTTCGACGGCGCGTCTTCGGCTTTCGGTTTTTCGACCATGCCCTTGACCTTGACGATCGACCCCATGTCTTCGGCCACGTCCAGCACGCCATAAGAGCTGGTTTTCGACGGGGCCACCTCCATTGCGGCGACCATGTTGCCACCGGTCTGTTCGTAAGCCTCGATCATCTGTTGCAGACAGGCCTTTTCCGAGGCGATCACGTCATCGGGCAGCAGCACGGCAAAGGGTTCGTTGCCGATCAGCCGCCGCGCGCACCACACCGCGTGGCCAAGGCCCATGGCCCGGTTCTGACGGACATAGGCGATGGCGCCCGAATCCATGTTGGTGTCTTTCAAGATCTCCAGCAGTTCGTCCTTGCCCGCCTTGCGCAGCGCCGATTCCAGTTCGGGCGCGTGATCAAAGTAATCCTCCAGCGCGGATTTCCCGCGCGAGGTGACGAAGATGAATTCCTTGATGCCCGCGGCCCGCGCCTCGTCAATCGCGTACTGGATCAACGGGCGATCCACCAAGGTCATGATTTCCTTGGGAATAGACTTTGTCGCCGGCAGAAACCGCGTGCCCATGCCGGCAACGGGAAACACCGCCTTGGTGACCTTCTTGACCTTCATCACACCCACTCCGCCCACTGCCCCGGGCTGTTTTGATCACTAAAACCTCAACACAAAAAGATTAACAGGGGAATCTTTGCGCCAAGGGCACCGCTGGTTCGTTTTCTGTCGATAGCAGAAAATTGTGGCCAATTTTAGGGGGAACGGAAATTTTCCGGGCTCGCCGGGGCAATCGGGCGCAGTGCTGCCCAACGCGCCGTTTCCTCGGCCACGCGCGCCCGCAGAGTGGCAAGCCGAAACACCGGGCCGTCGCGCAGGCTGCGTCCGAAAATCCCGCCGGTCTGCAGCCAGTATCCCTGCGGTGTAAAGCGCAGCCAATGCGGTCTGGCGGTCAGCGACAGGCAGAACAGCGTCACGATCCGGCCCGCCTCTGCCGCCAGTTGCGCCTGTCGCCCGCGCCCCGACCGTTGCCACAGGCGGGCCGAGAGCACCAGACCCGGACGCGGCCCGGTGCCCGGCAGGGGCAACAGCGCCCCGTCGCAGGGCGCGACGGGCCCCAGCACCGACAGATCGCGCTGCAAACCCGCGTGCCAACCGTCCTGCCAGCCTGCCAAAAGCGCCGATGTCTGGGCTGGCGTGATCCGCCGTGCTGCACGATGCGCCGCCAACCGCGCCGCCTGAGCAGCCTTCAGATCCTGAAACTTCGCGGCAAAATCGGCGTCGGGCGCATGACGCCGCAAAAAGACGGCGCAAGACGCGCCGATGTCCACCAAAGTCGTCGGCACCCGGTCCGCCCGCCGCCGGTCGCTTTCGGCAAAGCCATGCACGACCTGCGCCAAGGGAACCACCGCCGTACGCGCCCGCAGCCGCAGATTAAGGTCGGTCTCGTCGTGATAAAACCGGTAGGCCGGATCAAAACCGCCGATCCGCAGCAGGTCAGCCCGCCGAAACGCGCAGTTCGTGCCGTGGGTCTTGATCGCGCGATCCGTCTGGGCGTCAAAGGTGCCACCGCTGTCGGGCAGTTCAAAGGGGTGATCCGCGCCAAACCGGTCGACCCAGGCAGCCCCCCATTGCCGCGAAATGCCGTTGCGACCGCGCACAAAGCCGGTCGCGGCCGTGATGGAGGGATCGGCAAAGGGGGCCACCAGCCGTGACAGCCAGCTTGGCTCTGCCACGGCATCATCGTCGATGAAGGCGATCACCTCGCCCGAGGCCACGGCAAGTCCGGCATTGCGTGCGGCGCTGATGTTGGGCAGATCGAAGGCCACGGTTTTCAGGGGCATTCCGGCCGCGGCAACCAGCCCGTCGGGATCGGCCACCACGATCACCTCGAACCGGGGATGATCCTGCTGGGTCAGGGCCAAAAGGCACAGCCGCAGCGCCTTGGCCCGGTGTCGGCTGACGACGATGACGCTGACACCCGAAACCGTCATCCCTTGGCGGCCAGCATGGACTCGATCACGGCCACGTCGCCGGGGTTGTTCAACTCCCAGAATTGCCGCCCCTTGGCCTGCACCTCGACGCACAGTACCGGCCGGCCGTTTTCGACAAAGCGCAACTGTTCCAGCCCCTCAAGCGTTTCCAGCGGACCGACAGGCCAATGCGGATAGGCCCGCAGCGCTGCCGGGCGATAGGCGTAAACGCCCACATGATGAAACACGGGGGTCGGGTCGGCGTCGCCATAGGTCATGCCGGTATAGGGGATCACCTCTTTGGAGAAATAGATCCCGCGCCCCCCGGCGCCAAACACCGCCGTTGTACCCCCCACCCGGCCCGCGCGCCGGTCAGCCTGAAATCCGTTCAGTGCCCGCCCGTCGCAGCGCAGAACCGGGGTCGCGATCTCGGCCCCGGGATCAGCGGCAAGGCCCGCGATCAGATCCTCGACAAACCAGCCGGGCGTCAGCGGCGCGTCTCCCTGCAGGTTCACCACCACATCGAAGCCCGGCAGCTTTTCGGCCACCTCGGCGCAGCGTTCGGTGCCGTTCCGGGCCAGGGACGAGGTCATCACCACCTCGGCGCCAAATCCCGCCGCATGGGTGGCAATGCGGTCGTCGTCGGTGGCGACCACCACGCGGTCAACGCCGCGCACGGTCATCGCGGCCTCCCAACTGCGGCGGATCAGGGTCTTTTCACCATCCGGCCCGCGCAGCACAACCAAGGGCTTGCCCGGATAGCGGGTGCTGGCAAAGCGCGCCGGAAGGACGATCAGAACGCTCATGCCTTCAGGGCCACGCCCGGGGCAAAGGCGATGAAGAACGGGTTGTCCCAGCCCTCTTTGCCATAGGCCAGCGGCCTGTGGTCATCAAAGCGCACCACCTCGCCGCCCGCCCCGCGCAGAACGGCATCGCCCGCCGCCGTATCCCATTCCATCGTGCGCCCCAGACGCGGATAGATGTCCGCCTCTCCGGTCGCCACCAGACAGAATTTCAGGCTGGACCCGGCCGATTTCATGTCCTTGACCGAATACCTGGCGATGTAATCATCCGTCGCGGCATCACGGTGCGACTTCGAGGCGACCACCATCAGCGCGCCATTGTCGGGCGTGGCAACCCGCATCACCTTCTGCTCGCCCGCCACCTCTTCGACCGACACGCCGTCCGCACGGGTGTAGAACAGACGCCCCTGCGCGGGGGCATAGACCACGCCGCGCAGCGGGACCCCGTTTTCGACATAGGCGATGTTCACGGTGAAATCCCCGCGCCGCTGCACGAATTCCTTGGTGCCGTCCAGCGGGTCCACGATCAGAAAGGTGCTGGCCCGCAGGGCGTGGCTGGCGGCCTGCTCTTCGGTGATCAGCACGACATCGGGAAAGGCCGTCCGCAAGCCGGCCGAGATCAGCGCATCTGCCGCCTCGTCGGCCTCTGTCACCGGGCTGGCATCACTTTTCGACTTCACGTTGAAATCCGGGCCATTGTAAACCTGCATGATCCGCTCGCCCGCTTCCAATGCCAGACGGCGGATAACGGGAATCAATGTGTCAAAATCCATCTGAACTCCTGCCAGCCGGGGCACCCCCAAGCTGATGTTGCACTTTTTCCTGCGGCCTTTATCATGCGTTGGTAAGGGAACAGCAAGATTTCCCGCGCTAAGACGTCGTCAGGCATAGATCGAGGCACCATGTTCCGCGCCGATATCCCGCGCACCAAAAGATCCAGCGCTTTCGCGATGTCCGAGCTGATTTTTCACTCGGCGGTGCGCAACTTGCGAAAATCGCATGGCAACGCGGTTCTCGGGCTGGTGATTTCCATCGTCCAGTCGGTGATCATGGTTCTGGTCTTCATGTTCATGTTCAACTTTCTGGGCGGCGGCAACCGGGGGATCCGCGGGGATCCGTTGCTGTATGTCATGTCCGGCGTGTTCATGTTCATGACCCATACCAAGACGATCGCGGCTGTGGCGAAATCCGACGGGCCCACCGCGTCGATGATGAAGCATTCGCCGATGAACCCGATCATCGCCATCGCGGCGGCGGCTTTGTCGACCCTGTACCAGCAGATCCTGGCGATCATGGTGATCCTGTTCTTCTACCACGCCCTGTTCAAACCGATCACCATCGACGACCCGGTCGGCGCGTTCATGATGATGCTTCTGGCCTGGTCTTCGGGCATCGCGATCGGGATGATCTTCAAGGCCGCCACCCCGTGGTCGCCCGAATTTTTCGGCATCGCCACCACGGTCTATTCGCGGATCAACATGATCGCGTCGGGCAAGATGTTCGTCGCCAACACGACGCCGACCTGGATCCTGTCCTGGTTCTGGTGGAACCCCTTGTTCCACATCATCGACCAGTCGCGCGGTTTCATCTTTCTCAACTACAACCCGCATTATTCCTCGATCGGCTATCCGGTGAAGGTCACCATCGCGCTGTTCATGATCGGCCTGATGCTGGAAAATTACACGCGGCGCTATGCCAGCCTGTCATGGAGTGCGAAATGATCCTGCGCATCTGTCTTTGCCTTGCTTTCGCGCTGACCACGGCCGCCCCGGCCCGCGCCGATGAGGTTTTTCCGGCGCTGTACCGGGTGACCGGGGTCGCCACCAATGACGTTCTGAACATCCGCGCGGCGGCCAACGCCAATGCGCCGATTCTGGGAACGCTGAAGCCTGACGCCAAGCGGGTTGAGGTCATGGCGATGGTCAATGGCTGGGCGCTGGTGAATGCCGACATCGACGCGGGCTATGTCAACGCCCGCTATCTGACCCGACAGGGCAATGACGACTGGTTTGATCTGACCACCCCGCTGACCTGCCTAGGAACAGAGCCCTTCTGGTCGCTGGCCATCAACCCCGGCCAGCGCGCGGTGACCATCAGCAATCCTTCGGGCGAACGCTCGGCGGTGATCACGCAGGTCTGGCCGGGTGATCCCTGGCACCCCGGGGCGGCGCTTGCCACCAACACCGGCTTTGCCACCCTGACCCCGGGTCAGTGCAGCGACGGCATGTCGAACCGCGCCTTTGGCATCACCGCAGACCTTTTCCTTGGCGGCGAGACGGCGGCGCGCTATTCAGGTTGCTGCACGCTGGTCCCCTGACCAAAGGCCCGGCGGCTTTCGTCGATACCTCGAATTTTCTCGATTGATTCCCGTGACGGCCCGCTTGCAGGGCCCCGAAGGCCCCCCTATATACGCCCAGAAGCCGGAACAGGCGCCCAGTAAGGGCACACCTGATCCGGGTCTCACATGGGATCGGGTCGGAATGCCGCATTTGGGTTCCGCCCCTCAACATCGCCGAAGGAAAGGGACCACTCATGGCCAAAATCATTGGTATTGACCTCGGAACGACCAACTCTTGCGTCGCCATCATGGACGGCTCGCAGCCGCGCATCATCGAGAACTCGGAAGGCGCGCGCACCACGCCCTCGATCGTCGGTTTCACCGAGAACGAGCGTCTGGTCGGGCAGGCCGCCAAACGGCAGGCCGTCACCAACGCGTCGAACACCATCTTCGCCGTCAAGCGTCTGATCGGACGCCGCTTTGATGATCCGGTGATCGTCAAGGACCAAAAGAACATGCCCTACAAGATCGCCAACGGCGGCAATGGCGATGCCTGGGTCGAAGTGCGTGGCGAAAAGTATTCGCCGTCGCAGGTGTCCGCCTTCATCCTGCAGAAGATGAAGGAAACGGCCGAGGCTTATCTGGGTGAAACCGTCACCCAGGCCGTCATCACCGTGCCCGCCTATTTCAACGACGCCCAACGTCAGGCCACCAAGGACGCCGGCAAGATCGCCGGTCTGGAAGTGCTTCGCATCATCAACGAGCCGACGGCAGCAGCCCTCACTTATGGTCTGGACAAGAAGGAAGCCCGCACCATCGCGGTCTATGACCTTGGCGGCGGCACCTTCGACATCACCATTCTGGAGATTGACGACGGGCTGTTCGAGGTGAAATCGACCAACGGCGACACCTTCCTGGGTGGCGAAGACTTTGACATGCGCATCGTCAACTACTTGGCGGATGAGTTCAAAAAGGAACACGGCGTTGACCTGACGCTGGACAAGATGGCCCTGCAACGCCTGAAAGAGGCGGCTGAAAAGGCCAAGATCGAACTGTCGAATTCGAC
>JANMJC010000105.1:0-9039 GCA_031371185.1 Paracoccaceae bacterium
CCGCTGATCTGGCAGACGCGGGAAAACTATGAATTCCAGCAACTGAACAAGTCCAATGATGATCACGTCTTTTTCAATGACGAATACGTTTACGGGATGCGCGCCCGCGTGAATGCGGGCTTCGGCCTGTGGCAACTCGCCTGGGGATCGAAGCAAACCCTGAACGCGGCCAACTATGCGGCGGCGCGAGCGGCGATGAGCGGCTTCAAGGCAGACGGCGGGCGGATCATGGGTATCACGCCCAAAACGCTTGTCGTGCCGCCGTCGCTGGAAGAAGCGGCCTTGAACATCCTGAACACGGAAAACGGGGCCGGTGGCGTTTCAAACCCGTGGAAGGGCACCGCTGACCTGATCGTCACGCCTTACCTCGCATGATCGGCACCCTTTCCCTTGCGACCTTTGACCAGGGCTTGCCGGACGGCGGCACGGTTCCCGAATGGGTTCATCTTCTGCCTTCGGGCAAGATGACGGGCCGCGACGGGCGAACGTTTCAGCTTTCGGACCCGCAAGCGGTGATCGCACTGTTCGAGCGCGGACAGATCGACCTGCCGATTGACTATGAACATCAGAACGACAAGCCCGAGGCGCGGTTGTCCGGGCCGGTTCCGGCTGCGGGATGGATCAAGGAACTTCTGTCGACCGCAACCGGCATTTGGGGGCGCGTATCCTGGACAGATCAGGCGCGGGCTTTGATCGGTCGCAAGGAGTACCGCTTTTTGTCGCCTTCGATCCTGTACCATCCGAACTCCCGCGAGGTGATGCAGATCAAGGGCGCGGGACTTGTTCACAATCCCGCCCTCTTTCTTACCGCCCTTGCCAGTCAGGAAACCCCGATGCCCCCCGAAAACGAAGCCCCGAACTCTGATCTTCTTGCCGCGCTGGTGGAGCTGCTTGGCCTTGACCCGCAAACCCCGATGGAAGTCGTCATGGCCTCGCTGAAAGAGCGGTTGACGGCCAAACCGAACCCAAAGGACTTTGTGCCCCTTGCCGCCGTGCAAGAGGTGCTGCGGGGCCGCAACAGCGACCTTGCCACCATGGCCGAAGGCCGCGCGCAAGAGAAGGTCAACGCGGCTTTCCGGGCCGGTTACATCACGCCGGGAATGCGCCCTTGGGCGCTGGACCTGTGCCGTTCCGACGAAGCGGCCTTTGATGGGTTCCTGAAAGGCGTTGGGCCAACCTTTGCCTATCTGTCCAAGCCTGCCAACTTTGGGCAAGCGAATGACCCCGGTCCGGTCGCGCAACGGGCAGCCGACACCGATGCGGCGGCGGCGATCTGCGCGCAGCTTGGCTTGCCCACCGATGCCTTGAATTCCCGATAGCTGGCATCCTGCGCGCGCTCCGAGCGCCGTGTCAGCAATCCCGTGCCTTGGTTGGGGCGCGGGGAATCAGGCCCCGGAAGGCGTTCATGTCTGCCTTTCCGGGGCCTGATCACAAACCCAAGAGAGGCCTTCCAAGTGCACGACGTTTCCCGGCCCTTTCCCAAACCGACAGCACAGGTCGCGCCTTATGTGGAAGTGCTGGGCACGGACCTTGCAGTTGACTTTCTGTTGCGCTTCGGCGGCGCGGAACTTGCGCTGTCCAAAGACCCGCGCGGCGGCGGGCAAGTGTCCCAATTGATCGGCGCAGACCGCGAATCAGCGCTGCATAATCATCCCGGTGTCGGGCCGCGCACCCGTATTCCGCTTGCCAAGAAATGGCTGGCCGAAGTGCTGCGCTGCCGTGGCTACGGCACCGCTGAAATCGCGCGGAACTTGCGGGCCTCCGATGTATCGGTGCGCCGCTGGTTGCAGATTACGGCGTGAAGGAAAAGGGGCGCATCATGTCCAAACGACCAAGCAACCGGCTGCAAATCGAATTCCACGCAAGGCGCGTCGTCGAAGCGGCACGGGCGACCGAAGAGGCGGCGGCGGCTTTGATTGCAGAGGTTGAACCGGGCGTTAAAGCCCCCTTTAATGCCCCCTTAAACCCGCATTCAACGGCCCCGATGGACCTCAAGACCTTTCGCAGGCGGCACACTTTGGGCGGACTGTCCAAGATCGAAGGCGACCCCGAGTTGCGCGCCTTCGTTGCCGCCCGCATCCACATGATGACCTTTGCCGAAATCGCCGCCCAGGTGGCAGAAACCTTCCCCCCGGAACGCCGCGTTGCCCTGTCTTCAGTGCACCGCTGGTGGCAAAAATACGGGCGGCACCTGGAAGGGCAATCGGCAAAAATCAGCTTTAACCACCTGATCCCGCCTTTGGGCGGCCAAACCTAGCCGTTGCCGTCTCAAACCTTCTGAAAAGGGGGTATCAGACCTTGTGAAAGCATACAAAGGCGGCCCCGACAGGACCGCCCCTTGACCTGAATTCGGCCCGGATCAGGCGGCGCGGCTGACCAGAACGTCATCGACCTTCTTCTGCGCGCCCGCCTCGTCAACGCCCGACACGGCGGCAACCTCACGGGTCAGACGCTCCAGCGCGGCTTCGTACAACTGCCGCTCGGAATAGCTTTGCTCGCGCTGATCGTCATTGCGGTGCAGGTCGCGCACCACCTCGGCAATCGCCATCAGATCGCCCGAGTTGATCTTCTGTTCATATTCCTGCGCCCTGCGCGACCACATCGCGCGCTTGACCCGCGCCTTGCCCTTCAGCGTGTCCAGCGCCTTGGACACCACATCGGGCGAGGACAGACCCCGCATGCCGATATCGGTGGCCTTGTGGGTCGGGACCCGCAGCGTCATCTTGTCCTTTTCGAACGAGATCACGAACAGCTCCAGGTGGATTCCGGCAATCTCCTGCTCTTCGATCGAGATGATCCTGCCCACGCCATGGGCCGGATAGACAACGAAATCATTGGGACGAAACTCGGGCTTCTTCGACTTGGTCATTCATTTTCCTCAGTGGCAAACGCCAGTAAAGACAAACACCCTGCCCCCGGCAAATGGCCGAAAATCCGGATGTGATGTCAAAAAATTTTCGGGCCCAGGCGAGCAGCTCTGGTTCCGATTGGGGTTCTTCATGGGTTCATGACAATGGTATAACACAGAATCAGCCTGATTCCAACAGCGCTGGCTGGGTCAGGCGTGCAATAGGGCCCCGGATTGCCCGTATTCATGGCAACTCAGCGTTGCGGAAGTTGCCAGGGGGGGCTTAGCCGCCGGTCCCGGGGTTTTCCGAAAAGTACTTTTCGCGCTTGCCGGTTTCGCCGTCGCGCTCTTCGGCGCCGGGCAGCATGTCCTTCTTGGTCACGATCACCGGCCACATCACCGCATACTTGCGGTTGAATTCGACCCATTCGGCCATGTTCGGTTCGGTGTCGGGCCGGATCGCGTCGGCGGGGCATTCCGGTTCGCAGACCCCGCAATCGATGCATTCATCGGGATGGATGACCAGCATGTTCTCGCCCTCGTAAAAGCAGTCCACCGGGCAGACTTCGACGCAGTCGGTGTATTTGCAGGCGATGCAGTTGTCGATCACGATATAGGTCATCGGGCGGGGCTCATTCTGAGGGTCGTGCCAAGGCAATTAGCCCGCCCGCGCGGATCATTCAAGCGGGAGCGGCGCCGCAGGCGGAGAGAGATCAAGATAAAGTGCCTGCGCCTGTTCTGCCGGACCGCGCCGGTGCGACAGGGCGGTGATCCGCACGACGCGGATGCGCGCCCCTTGGGCAAAAGTCAGGACATCGCCCGGGGCCACGCCATGCCCCGGTTTCAGGCAGCGCTGCGCGTTGATGCGGCAGTGCCCGGCATCGATCATTTCGACGGCAAGGTCGCGCGACTTGAAGAACCGGGCGTGAAACAGCCATTTGTCCAGCCGCAGCCGGGGCACCGCATTCGGAACGTTCCTTGCGCCCGGCCCCGCCATCTCTGGGCGCAAATGCTCATCGAGCCCTTCGGGCACTCTTCGCGGGCATCCCCCGAAGAGCGCCTGAAAGGCTGCGATGAGGCATCAGACCTTGCCCTTCAGCGCCATCAGGACGGCAAAGGGACTGTCGGGATCGATCGGCTTTTCGGCGCGCGGGGGGCGGGCCTCGAAGCTTTTGGGCTTGGCGTCGGCGTCGCGGTCGCGGCCATAGGGTTTGGCCGGTTTGCCGCCGGAATCACGGCGCTTTTCGCCGCCATCGGCCTTGAAGCCATCCGGCTTTGCGCCTTCGGGCTTGCCGTGGCGACGCGCGCCGCGCGCGCCGTCGCCCTTGGACCGGTCGCGCTTTTCGCCGTCGGGGCGCGGACCACGCGACGGACGATCGCCTTGCGAAGGCTCGACAGCCGGGGTTGCCCCGCTTTCCACAGAAGCGGAACCCTCGGGCCGCGGGCCATTGTCGGGCCGGGGCCCGCGTTCGGGCCGGGGCCCGCGTTCAGGCCGGGGTGCGCGTTCGGGCCGGGGTGCGCGTTCGGGCCGCACAAAGCGCGGTTTGGGGGCCCAGGTAAAGGTGAAGAAAGCCTCCATCTCGGGCGGCGGCGCGGCCTCGCCCTCGGGCACCACCTGCTCTTCGGGCGCGGGTTCGGGCGGCGGGGCCAGCACCGAAACCTCTTCGGGGATGGGCAGGATCGGCGCGTCTGGGTCCACCACGACGGGCGCCACAACCGGGGCGGCCTTGACCTTGACCCGCTCGCCGCGCTCGCCCTTGTAGCCCAGACCCGTCATCAGATCGACAAACTGCTCCAGCGTCATGCCGGTGATCGACAGCATGTCGGGCGTCGCCTCGAACCCGGCACGGCTGTCTTTCTGGCGCAGGATATCGGCCAGACGTTCCAGCATGTCGATGCGGATCGCCCGCGCGCCCGCCGGGTGATAGCCCGCCAGCGTGTAGTGCATCTTGGGCACTTCGGCGATATTGGGGATCGTCACCAGCCCCGGAGGCGGGCTTTCGGGAAATTCGGCCAGACCGTTCCACAGCGACCACAGCACCAGACGAAGGCGGGTCGGCGCGGGTTTCAGAAGGGCGGGCAGAAAGACGGTGTACTGGCCAAAGCGGATGCCGTGCTTGCGCAGGGCGCCGCGCGCCTCCTGGTCCAGGTCCTTGACCTCGGCGGCGATGACATCGCGCGCCATCACCCCCATGGCTTCGGTCATGCGAAAGGCAAAGCCGCGCGCCAGACCGGTCAGGGCCTCGTCGCGGCCCATGGCCAGCAGCGGCTCGAACTGGGCGGCAACCTTGCGGTCGATGAAGTGCTGCAGCCGACGGCGGACCTTTTCGGCCACCTCTTCGCCGGCGTCCTCGTCGACAAAAGCCTCGACCACGGGCCGGGTCGGCTCGGCGCCCTTGACCAGTTTGCCGACCGCATTGGTGCCCCACATCAGGCCGCCCTGTTCGGTGAAGTCCATTTCGGTATCGGGCGCGTTGTAAAAACGGTCCGCGCGCAGATGAAACTCCGGCCGCAGCGCCTGATAGGCCGCCGTTGCCAGGGTGCGCGCCTCGTCGCCCGAGCCAGAGGCGTCCTGCCGAAAGCGGAACCCTTCCAGACGACCCACGAACTCGCCCTCAACCGTCACTTCGCCCTTGTCATTCACCTCGGCCACGAGGGTCTCCTTCTGCTTCAACCGCCGCATCAACACGCTGGTGCGCCGGTCAACAAATCTTTGCGTCAATGCCATATGCAACGCATCTGACAGCCGATCTTCTACCGCGCGCGTCTCGTCTTTCCAATGGCTTTCGTCTTCGACCCAGCCCTTGCGTTGCGCCACATAGGTCCATGTGCGGATATACGCCAGTCTTTTCGAGATCGTGTCGATGTCCCCGCCCGGTTTATCAATGCGCTCGACGGCCTTTTTCAGCCATTCCGACGGCACTTTGCCACCGCCAAGGCCGCGCCCGACCAGAAATTCGAAGATCCGCGCCAGAAGAGTGAAATGTTCGACCTCGGAGGCGCCGCGAAAATCAGGGATGCGGCAGACGTCCCACAAGAGCTGCACCCGGCGCGGCCCGTCCAGCCGCTCGGCAACCTCGGGCATGTCCTTCAGGGCCTTCAGCGCCAGAACGTCATCGGCATCGCGGGCGCGGGTCAGCCAGTCGTTGTCGGTGGGCAGTTCCAGCGCGCGCAGCAGGCGATCGACCGAGCCGAAGTGCAGATCGGGATTGCGCCACTGCAACTTGCGGATCGGCGTGAAGCGATGGTTTTCGATGGCCTCGATCACCTCGGGGTCAAGCGGGCGCGCGTCGCCGGTCACGCCGAAACTGCCGTTTTCAAGGTAACGCCCGGCCCGCCCCGCGATCTGCGCCAGTTCCTGCGGATAGAGCGCGCGCATCCGGCGGCCGTCGAACTTGGCCGCAGCCGAAAAGGCAACGTGCTTGATGTCAAGGTTCAACCCCATCCCGATGGCATCGGTGGCCACCAGATAATCGACATCGCCGTTTTGATACAGGGCCACCTGCGCGTTGCGGGTGCGCGGGCTAAGCGCGCCCATCACCACCGCGCAGCCGCCCTTCTGGCGTTTGATCAGTTCGGCTATGGCATAGACATTTTCAACCGAAAACCCCACAATTGCGGTGCGAGGCGGCATGCGGCTTATCTTTTTCGAACCTGTGTAGGATAATTGCGAAAACCGCTCGCGTTTCAGGAAGGTGGCGCCGGGGACCAGATTGGCGATGGCCTGCCGCATCGATTCCGCACCCAGAAACAGGGTCTCGTGCAGGCCCCGCGCCCGCAGCAGGCGGTCGGTAAAGACATGGCCGCGCTCGGGGTCGGCGCAAAGCTGGATCTCGTCCACCGCCAGAAAATCGGCGCCAATCTCAAGCGGCATCGCTTCGACGGTGCAGACCCAGTACTGGGTGCGGTCGGGCACGATGCGCTCTTCGCCGGTCACCAGCGCCACCACCGACGGGCCGCGCTGCGCCACGATGCGGTCATAGACCTCGCGCGCAAGCAGGCGCAGCGGCAGGCCGATCACGCCGGTGCGATGCGCCAGCATCCGTTCGATGGCAAAATGGGTCTTGCCGGTATTGGTCGGCCCAAGGACCGCCGTCACCCGAGGCGTCGTTTCCATCATTCCGGCCTAAAGATCCTGCCCCGAAAGCTCGGACTCCAGCCGCGCGATGGCCTCCTTTACATCCGGCAGATGCGGATTGACAGCATCGGCGGCCCGGTAGGCCTCCAGGGCCTTTTCGGGGCGGTGCAGTTCCTCAAAGATCATGCCCAGGCCCGACAGCGCCCCGAAATGCCGCGGGTTCAGTTGCAGTGTCCTCGCGATGTCGGCAACCGAGGGGCCCAGATCGCCGGTCTGGAAATAGGCGGTGGCGCGGGCATTGTAGGCTTCGGCAAAATCGGGCGCGTGGTCGATCAGGGCCGTCAGATGTTCGACCGCAATCTCGGGGTGGCCCGCGTTCATGGCGGCCTGGCCGCGCTCCAGCAACAGATCCATCGCCGCCGAGCCGGACTTCGACCATTCGATCCAGATTGACTGAGTGATCCGCTGCGCCTCGTCCTCGGAAGCCGCGGGAAGACGGCTGAACAGGTCATCCAGGGTCGCCTGATCGGCAAATGCGGGGCCAAGCGCGCAAAAAAGCGCGAGTTGTGCCGCTACGACATGATTGAGTAATGGTCTGAGCGCTTTCATAAGAGCAAGGTAGCGGAAACTGCGCCGATTTCTAGGGGTGCAGGGGTCAAAGTCAGGTGAGGTAGGCGAAGATGAGCGATGTCATTTCCAAAGCGGTCACGGCACTGTCGGTCAAACTGGCGGACGGCTTTGATGCCGTGGCAAAATTCGTGATCCCGGGCGAGGGCGCGATCATGGTGGACGCCACCGGCGTGCATGCCGGCGACGACGAGGCCGACGTGACCCTAACGGCAAGCGCCGAGGCGTTTCAGGCCATGTTCGATGGCGAAATGTCGCCGACGGTCGCCTTCATGACCGGCAAGCTGAAGGTTGACGGCAGCATGGGACTGGCGATGAAACTGGCGGCGGCGCTGGCGTGACCGGCCCCTCGGACGCGCCGTTTTTTGCCGATGTGGCCGATGGCCCGGCGGGGGGGCGTGCGCTCTGGCTGACCACTGCCGACGGCCTGCGCCTGCGCGCCGGTCTGTGGCCCTCGCCCCGGGACGCCAAGGGCACCGTGTTTCTGCTGCCCGGCCGCACCGAATACATCGAGAAATACGGCCGCGCCGCGCAGGATCTGAACCGGCGCGGCTATGCCATGGTCACGATCGACTGGCGCGGACAGGGCCTGTCGGCCCGCGCTCTGCCCGATCCGATGGCGGGCCATGTCGGGGATTTTGCCGAATATCAGACCGATCTTTCTGCCCTGTTCGACCTTGCAAAAGCCGAAGGCCTGCCCGAACCCTGGTACATGCTGGCCCATTCGATGGGAGGTTGCATCGGCCTTCGCACCCTGATGACCCCTGGCCATCCCTGTGGCGCGGCAGCTTTTTCGGCGCCGATGTGGGGCATCCTGATTGCCGCCTGGATGCGGCCCATCGCGGTGGCGCTGACCACGGCCTCGCGCTGGTTCGCCTTCGACGACCGCTATGCGCCGGGCACCAAGCCGCGCACCTATGTGATGGAACAGGGGTTCACCGGCAACACGCTGACCTCTGATCCCGACATGTGGGACTATATGCGGCGTCAGGCGCAGGCCCATCCCGAACTGACCCTCGGGGGCCCCTCCCTGGGCTGGCTGAAAGCCGCGCTGACCGAATGTCACGCCCTGACGCTGGAACCTTCCCCCGCGTTCCCGGTGATGACAGCCCTTGGAACGGCCGAAAAGATCGTCGACACCGGCCCGATCCACCGCCGCATGACGGCCTGGCCGGGCGCGCGTTTTGCGCTTTACCCCGGGTCCGAGCATGAGGTGATGATGGAGCGTGCCGCAACGCGGACGCGCTTTTTCGATGAGGCCTGCGCCCTTTTCGACGCCCCCCGCTGACCTTGTGGGGCCAAGGCGGTCAAAGGCCCGGCGTGCTGGCACCTGCCGCCCTTGCTTGGCAAATCTGCGCATACCGCGGCATTGCCCGGAATTGACCGCCGCCCTGGGGCCAAAGCGCGCGAAAGCGCCTTCATCTTGATCCCAATATCCTCGGGGGGGAAGGCGGCTTTGACCCAAAGCTGCCTTGGGGGGCGGAAG
>JANMJC010000436.1:0-16173 GCA_031371185.1 Paracoccaceae bacterium
CTGGCGGTGGGCGAGGATGCCAAGCTGATGCTTGGCCGAACGCCGGGTTCGATCGAGGCGATCCGCCCGATGCGCGACGGCGTCATCGCCGATTTCGACACGGCGGAAGAGATGATCAAGCACTTCATCCGCAAGGTGCACAAGCGGACGACCTTCAGCAAGCCCAAGATCATCGTCTGCGTGCCCTATGGCGCGACGCCGGTGGAAAAGCGCGCGATCCGTCAGTCGGTGCTGTCGGCGGGGGCGCGGCGGGCGGGACTGATTGCCGAGCCGATTGCCGCGGCGATCGGTGCCGGCATGCCGATCACCGATCCGACCGGCAACATGGTGGTCGATATCGGCGGCGGCACCACCGAAGTGGCCGTGCTGTCCCTGGGCGACATCGTTTACGCGCGGTCGGTGCGCGTCGGCGGCGACCGGATGGACGAGGCGATCATCAGCTATCTGCGCCGTCACCAGAACCTGCTGATCGGGGAATCGACCGCCGAGCGCATCAAGACCAGCATCGGCACCGCCCGTATGCCCGATGATGGCCGGGGTGCCTCCATCGTGATCCGGGGGCGCGACCTGCTGAACGGCGTGCCCAAGGAAACCGAAATCAATCAGGCGCAGGTGGCCGAGGCGCTGTCCGAACCGGTGCAGCAGATCTGCGACGCGGTGATGCAGGCGCTGGAAACCACGCCGCCCGATCTGGCGGCCGATATCGTTGACCGGGGCGTGATGCTGACCGGGGGGGGCGCATTGCTGGGCGATCTGGACCTGTCGTTGCGCGAACAGACCGGCCTGTCGATCTCGGTTGCCAACGAGTCTTTGAACTGCGTGGCACTTGGCACCGGCAAGGCGCTGGAATACGAAAAGCAACTGCGCCACGTCATCGACTACGACAGCTGATCGGCCGGAAAAGGGCCGGTCAAGGCGACCTGGATTGACATCGCATTGACCTTCAAGCGCGCTTGCGCAGACGCCTCAACCCCGAGCCCCGCATGAGCAAGACACGCCCCAACGCGCCCCACGAATTCTCGCGCCCCCTGCGGCGGGTGCTGGTTCTGCTGGTGATCATGGTGCTGGGCGCGATCTTTCTGGTCTGGCGCATCGACAGCCCAAGGGTCGAACGGTTTCGCGCGGCGCTGGTGGACCGCATCGTGCCGTCGTTCGACTGGGCCATGCTGCCCGTCACCCATGCCATGGGCATGATCGAAGACTTTCAGTCTTACGCAAGGTTGTACGAGCAAAACCAGCAATTGCGCGATGAATTGCAACAGATGAAGGCCTGGAAAGAGGCCGCCCTGCAGTTGGAGCAGAAGAATGCCCGGCTGCTTGACCTGAACAAGGTGCGGCTGGACCCGCGTCTGACCCATGTCACCGGCGTGGTTCTGGCCGACAGCGGCAGCCCGTTTCGTCAGTCGGTGCTTCTGAATGTCGGCGCGCGCGATGGCATCCGCGATGGTTGGGCCACGATGGACGGGATCGGACTGGTCGGGCGCATTTCGGGCGTCGGATCGCGGTCCTCGCGCGTGATCCTTCTGACCGACAGCAACAGCCGCGTCCCCGTGACCGTGCAGCCCTCGGGGCAGCGCGCGATCCTGTCTGGCGACAACAGCCAGTTGCCCCCCTTGGATTTTCTGGAAGACGCCGATGCGGTGCAGGCGGGCGACCGGGTGGTGACCTCGGGCGACGGCGAGGTGTTTCCGGCCGGGCTGCTGGTCGGGCAGGTCGCGCGAGGGACCGACGGTCGGCTGCGGGTGGTTCTGGCGGCGGATTATCAGCGGCTGGAATTCCTGCGCGTGCTGCGCAGCCACGAGATCGAACCGATCACCGATGCCGGCGCCCTGATCGCCCCAGATCCGTTGCGCCCGCTGCCGGTGGGGGTTCAGGGGCCGCTGGTGCCTGAAAACTTCAAGCCCATCGCGCCCGATGACGGCGACACTGCCGGAGGAACCGGCAATGGTTGAACGGATTTTTGGCCCGGTGATCGGGCATCGGCTGTTGTTTCTGGCGCTGGCCGCAGCGCTTTTGTTCTTGCGCCTCTTGCCGATCAACACCGCGTCCGACGCCTGGCCCGGGCCGGACATCCTGTTGTGCCTGGTCTTCGCCTGGTCCCTGCGGCGCTCGGACTATCTGCCGTTCTGGCTGGTGGCACTGGTGATCTTTCTGGAGGATATCCTGCTGATGCGCCCGCCGGGCCTGTGGGCGGCGCTGGTGGTGGCGGGGGCCGAGTTTCTGCACAACCGCACCGCCCTGACCCGCGAATTGAATTTCGGGGTCGAGTGGATCCTGGTCTCGGGCGTCATGGCGGCGCAATTTCTGGTGAACCGGCTGATTTTCGCCTTCGCGCTCTTGCCGCAAGTGCCGGTCAGCTACACCTTGATCCAACTCGTCGCGACCATCCTGTTTTACCCCGCCGTCGTTGGCCTGTCGCGCCTTGCCTTTGGCCTGCGCAAGCCCGCCATGGGCGAAGTTGACGCCATCGGACGGCGGCTGTGAAGGACCTGACATGAGACGGGCCCCCCGCGACACCGAAGCCACCACGCGCAACTTTACGCGGCGCGCCCTGATGATGACCGGGGCGATGGGCGCGATGATGACGGCACTTGGGGTGCGGATGCACACGCTCGGCGTCACGCAGGCCGGCGAGTTTCAGCTTCTGGCCGAAGAAAACCGCGTCAACATCCAGTTGCTGCCTCCGGCGCGCGGCCTGATCCTGGACCGTAACGCCAAGCTGATCGCGGGCAACGAGCAGAATTACCGCGTGGTGATCACCAAGGAAGGCGCGGGCGACACCGAAATGGTGCTGAACCGGCTGTCCCATATCATTCCCCTGACCGAGGGCGACCTTGACCGCATCACCAAGGACATCAAACGCAATTCTTCCTTTGTGCCGATCACGGTGGCCGACCGGCTCAGCTGGGAAGAGTTTTCCAAGGTGGCGCTGAATGCCCCCGCCCTGCCGGGTGTGACACCCGAAGTCGGGCTGTCGCGCAGCTATCCGCGCGATCTCGATTTTGCCCATGTCGTGGGCTATGTCGGGCCGGTGTCCGAAAAGGATCTGGAAGGGGTCGAAAACCCCGACCCCCTGCTGCGCATCCCCGAATTCCAGATCGGCAAGATCGGGGTGGAAAGGTGGAAAGAGGACGACCTTCGCGGCCATGCCGGAACCAAGCGGATCGAGGTGAACTCGGTCGGCCGGGTGATGCGCGAACTGGAGCGTCTGGAAGGCGAGCCGGGCCGCGATCTGACCCTGACCATCGACGCCGATGTGCAGAATTTCATTCAGGCGCGCCTTGGCGTCGAAAGCGCGTCCTGTGTGGTGATGGATGTGACGAACGGCGACATCATTGCCGCGGTGTCCTCGCCCTCCTTCGACCCCAACCTGTTCGTGCGCGGCATTTCCTACCGCGATTACAACGTGCTGACCGAAAACGACCACCGCCCCCTTGCCAACAAATCGGTGCAGGGGGCCTATCCTCCGGGATCGACGTTCAAGATCGTGACGGCGCTGGCGGGGCTGAAGGGCGGGCAGATCGACCCCCAGTTCAAGACGCGCTGCATCGGCTATATCCAAAGCAACGACCGTCGCTTTCACTGCTGGAAATCGGGAGGACATGGCACGGTGGACCTGCCCAAATCGCTCGCGGAAAGCTGTGACGTGTTTTACTACGAGGTCGCCCAGAAGGTCGGCATCGAGAAGATCGCGGAAATGGCGGTGGAATTGGGTCTGGGGGTGCGACACGACCTGCCGATGTCGGCCATCACCGAGGGTTCCATCCCGACCAAGGCCTGGAAGCAGGAAAAATACAAGAAGGACTGGGTCATCGGCGACACGATCAACGCCTCGATCGGACAGGGCTATGTGCTGGCCTCGCCCCTGCAACTGGCGGTCATGACGGCGCGGGTGGCGTCGGGAACCACGGTTTCGCCCCGACTGATCAAGGCGATTGACGGCAAACCGGTCGAATTCTCGGCGCCCGAACCCCTGGGACTGGACCCCGAGGCGCTGCGCAAGGTGCGCGACGGGATGCTTGCCGTGGTCAATGGCGAACATGGTACCGCCAAGGCCAGCCGCGTCGTCGATGAAACCATGACCCTGGCGGGCAAGACCGGCACCTCTCAGGTGCGCAACATTTCGGCGGCGGAACGCGAAACCGGGGTGGTGGGCAATGATGCGCTGCCCTGGAGAATGCGCGACCATGCGTTGTTCGTCGGCTATGCCCCGGCCGACAACCCGCGCTATGCGGTGGCGGTGGTGGTGGAACACGGCGGCGGCGGGTCGGCGGTGGCGGCCCCCATCGCGCGCGATGCGATCCTGCGGGTGATGGCTGGTGGGGTGCCGCCCCTGACCGCCTATCCCGAAAGCCAGCGCGCACGGATGGAAAGCCTGCTGAACGATCTGGTCCTGCGCAAAGCCGACGGCACCCTGCCTGCGGGGACCAAGGCGTGACCGGGGGACATGCACCGCGTCCGGGCCAAAATCCTTCGAAGGATTTTGCAAGTTTCTTCCAAGAAACTTGGGCCCCCCACGCAAGGAGACGGCCATGAGTTTTCTGGAATACCGCCTCAAGACAGTTCCCACCGGCCTCTCCAAGGTCTTCTTTCTGAACTGGGCGCTGATCCTGGTGGTCACGGCGGTCGCGGCCGTGGGCTGGCTGATGCTGTATTCCATCGCCGGGGGCAACATCGCGATCTGGGCCGAACCGCAGATGAAGCGCTATGCGGCGGGCATGGTCTTGTGTCTGGCCATCGCCTTCACGCCGATCTGGTTCTGGCGCAACATGTCGGCACTTGGCTATGCGCTGACCTTCGTGCTGTTGCTGATCGTCGAGTTCTTCGGCGCCGTCGGCATGGGCGCGCAGCGCTGGATCGACCTGGGGTTCATCCGCCTGCAACCGTCCGAGTTGATGAAGGTCACTCTGGTGATGGTCCTGGCCGCCTATTACGACTGGCTGGACGACAAGCGCCTTTCGCGGCCCCTGTGGGTGTTGATCCCGGTCTTGTTGATCATCGTGCCGACGGCCCTGGTGGTGATGCAGCCAAACCTTGGCACTTCGATCATGCTGATCGTGGCGGGGGCGGCGGTGATGTTCGCGGCGGGGGTGTCGATCTGGTATTTCCTCGGGGTCGGGCTTTTGGGAGGCGGTGCCGTGGCCAGCGTGTTTCTGGCGCGCGGCACACCCTGGCAGTTTCTGCACGACTATCAGTACAAGCGCATCGACACCTTCCTGGACCCCGCCGCCGATCCCCTGGGGGCGGGATACAACATCATTCAGGCCAAGATCGCCCTGGGGTCGGGGGGATGGACCGGCAAGGGGTTCATGCAGGGCACGCAGTCGCGCCTGAATTTCCTGCCCGAAAAGCACACCGATTTCATCTTTACCACCCTGGGCGAAGAGTTCGGCTTTGTCGGGGCCTTCTCGCTGCTGGTTCTTTATGCGCTGATCCTGATTTTCCTGATCTGGGCGGCGTTGCAGAACAAGGACCGCTTCAGCCAGTTGTTCATCATCGGCGTTGCGGTGAATTTCTTCCTGTATATCGCAGTCAACCTGTCGATGGTGATGGGCATGGCTCCGGTGGTGGGGGTGCCCCTGCCCTTCCTGTCCTATGGCGGTTCGGCCACGTTGGTGCTGCTCGTGGCCTTCGGGCTGGTCCAAAGCGCCATCGTGCACCGGCCGCGCTGAGGGAGGGCGCGTTGACCATGAGAACACTGCGGCGCCACCAACGGTTTCTGGCGGCTTTCGCCCTTGGGCTTGCGCTGGTCGCGGGTCTGAGGGCGGCCGGATGGCGCGACCTGTCGTTGTCGGCACTGGTCGGCTTTGACGGCTTTGCGCTGGCCTATCTGGGGTTGGTCTTCGCCCATTGGCGCGGCCTGGCCCCGGCAGAGTTGCGCCGGCATTCCGAAGACGAGGATGAAGGCATCGTGCTGATTGCGGTTCTGGCGACCGGGGCGGTGGGGGTCAGTCTGAGCGGCATCCTGGGGGTGCTGAACGGCGACACGGTGGACTGGGTTGCGCGAACGGTGGCGTTTCTGGCGGTGCCCCTGGGCTGGGCAATGGTGCAATGCCTTGCGGCCATTCATTATGCCTACCTGCATTATCTGCGCGACGCGGGCGATCCGGTGCGGTTTCCCGGCGAGGGCGGCGATCCGGGGCCGTGGGATTTTCTGTACTTCGCCTTCACCATCGGGATGACCGCACAGGTGTCGGATGCGACCGTCAGCACCCCGCGTCTGCGCCGGGCGGTGCTGGTGCATTCGGTCCTTTCGTTCTTTTACAATGCGGTGATTCTGGCCTTGGCCGTGAATGCCGGTCTGAAGTAGTTCCAGGGAATTCATACCATGCTGACAATCCTGATGGCCGCCGGCCCCGGCAACTGGGCCCGCTACCGCGACCCCTTGCAGGCCGCTCTTGCCCGGGCCGGCATTGCCGCCGATCTGGTGCAGGCGGCCCCCCCCCAAACGGTGGATTACATCGTCTATGCCCCCTCGGCCGACCTGAAGGACTTTGCGCCCTACACCCGGGCCAAGGCGGTGCTCAGCCTTTGGGCCGGAGTCGAGCGGATCGTGACCAACGCCAGCCTGACCCAACCGCTGTGCCGCATGGTCGACCCCGCCCTGACCGAGGGCATGGTTGAATGGGTCGTGGGCCATACCCTGCGCCATCATCTGGACCTAGACCGCCACATCTTCAATCCCTCCCATGTCTGGGACCCGGCCGGCTCGCCCCTGGCGCGTGATCGCCGCGTCGCGATGCTGGGCATCGGCGCCCTGGGCGAGGCTTGCGCGCGGGCCCTGCAGGCGTTGAATTTCACCGTTGAAGGGTGGGGCCGCAGCCCCAGGACCCTGCCCGGACTGACCTGCCACCATGGCCGCGACGGCCTGCGCGCCGTTCTTGCGGGGGCGGATTTCGTGGTGACCCTGTTGCCAAGCACGGCGGATACCGAAAACACCCTGAACACCGAGACCATGGGATGGATGAAACGCGGTGCGGTGATTCTGAACCTTGGGCGCGGGACGGTGATCGACGATGCCGCCCTGCTTTCGGCACTTGCAAGCGGTCAGGTCGCAAAGGCCACGCTGGACGTCTTTCGGGTCGAACCGCTGCCCCGGGACCACGCATTCTGGTCCCATCCCGGCATCACGGTCACGCCCCATATCGCCGCCGATTCCAACCCCGAAACCTCGGCGCAGGTGATCCTCGAGAACATCCGGCGCGGCGAGGCCGGCGAGCCCTTCATCAATCTGGTGGACCGCGAACGCGGCTATTGATTTTCGCCGTCGGGCCTGTAGCCTGACCTTCGGGCCCAGGGGCCCAAGGGAGTTTTCATGTCCGAGAATGCGGGGCGCCGTTAGGGCATCGCGCTGAGGCCAGTCACGTCATGCTGATGTCACGGCAGGGCTGAACTGCTGCACGGGATGCGCAAGCCGGGCGCGGGGGCCGACCCCGCCGCCCCAAGTGGCGTTGTATTCCTGGAACCTTCATGAACATCTCGAAACGCGAACAACGCGTCCTGCACGCGCTGGCCCAGGGCGGGGCAATTCAGCACGAGCGCGACCCCTCGGGGCGGATCACCGCCGTCCTGTGCCTGAACCGCGAGGGCATGATCCTTGTCGATTGCGACCTGGCGCTTTTTCAAAGACTGCGCCGGCGCCGGTTGATTTCCTCGCTCGCGGGTCAGCCGTACCGGATCACCCTGGTCGGGCGCCGCGCGGTGCGGGCGCAGTTGGACAACCGGTAGGACCTGACCGTCGAATGCGGCCCCGGGGTTCGAACCCGGCGGGGTCGCATTCAGAACAGACGGCCCAAGCGCTTGCCGATTGACTGCGGCAAGATCGGGGCGGGTGATGAAATACAATTCAGGCGTTGTGCTGGTGGTTCTGGCAGGACTCATCTGGTCGACCCAAGGGTTGATCATCCGTCAGTTGGACAGCACGGCCACCTGGGCCATCCTGTTCTGGCGCTCGGCCGGCACCTTGCCGACGCTGTTTGCCGCCATTGCCCTGTCGTCGCGCGGGCATCCGGTGCAAAGCCTGCGCAAGGCGGGGATTGCCGGGGTCATCGGCGGCCTCGGGCTGGTCTTTGCCTTTGCGGGCTCGATCTATGCCATGCAGGCCACAACGATCGCCAACGCGGTGTTCCTGTTTTCGGCCTCGCCGTTCTTTGCCGCCCTGCTGGGTTGGCTGATCCTGGACGAAAGGGTGCGCGGCGCGACCTGGGCAGCGATTGCGCTGGCGGCCTTTGGCATGTTGGTGATGGTGCGCGAGGGTCTGTCGGCAGGGGCGCTGGAGGGCAACATCGCGGCCCTGATCTCGGCGCTTGGCTTTGCCTGTTTCACCATTGCGTTGCGCTGGCACCGCCTGGAAGACATGCTGCCGGCGGTGTTTCTGGGGGCGATGTTTTCGATGATCGTGGCGGCCGGGGTGCAGGGTTCGCAGGCCGAGACCCTGATGTTGTCGGGCCGTGACATCGCGATTGCGATGAGTCTCGGGGCCTTTGTCGTCGGGGCGGGGCTGGCGATGTACACCCTGGGATCAAAGGGGATTCCGGCGGCGGAACTGACCCTGATCAGCCAGATCGAAGTGTTGCTTGGCCCGGTCTGGGTTTTTCTGTTTCTGGGCGAAACCGCAACAGAGGGCACTTTTCTGGGCGGGGCGATCCTGACGGCGGCGGTGGTTTACAACGGGGTGTCGGGTGCGCGAACCCTGCTTGGGACTGAAGGGTCCGTCGCATCCGTCGCTTCCCCGCCGGGAAAGCAGCGGCGCGTCGATCGGGCGGACCAACCGCAACGATCAGGCGCATCGCCCGACCAACAGCCTTAGCGGTGCCGTCGGAAGAACCGGGTGCGGGCGTAAAGCGCCTCCAGCCGTTTCAACCGCTCGGCCGTCGGCTCCCACGACAGGGACTGCACCGACGAAAGCAGGGTTTCAACCAGCACCAGAAGGGTGACATTGCTGTCCCAGGCCGAGGGCGCCTCGATGTGGCAGCACAGGGTGTGGCGGGCATAGGCCGATGCGGGCGACACCCACCGATCGGTGATCAGGATGATTTCCGCCCCCTGCTCGCGCGCCAGTTCCGCCACCTGCAACACCGCGTTTTCATAACGGCGGATGTCGAAGACCACCAGGACATCGCCCGGCGCCATGTCGATCAGGGCGGGCGGCCAGGTTGAGGAATTGTCAGACAGCAGCGTGACCTCGGGCCGGATCACCTTCATCAGGGAACAGAAATAATCGGCCAGCGAATGGGTGATGCGCCCGCCGATGGCAAAGACGCGGTGGGTGCGGTCGGCCAGAAGGCCCGCGGCCAGATCAAATTCGGCATGGTCGATCTGCCCCAGGGTTGCCTGCAGATTGGCCACCACCGCCGCCGCAAACCGGTTCAGGATATGGGTATCGGGCACGCCGCCCGCCCAACGGTCATGCTTGGCGAGCGGCGAGACCAGCATCGCCTCGACCTCGGCGCGCAGCAGACGCTGAAAACCGGGATAGCCCTTGTACCCCAGCTTTTGCACCAGACGCACCACCGTCGGCGTCGAAACCTGCGCGCCCTTGGCCAGAATGGTGATCGAGCCAAGGGCCGCCACCGGATAATGCGACAGGATATGGGTGGCCAACTGCCGCTCGGCCCGCGTCAGATCGGGCAGGGCCAAGCGCAGCTGATCTTCGATATTGCCCTCCACGCCCCGTCCCTTCCAAGCCAATCTGAAAATATCGTAACAGAAATCTTTCACAAGAAACATTATTGACAGAGCGCCACGAAAGCGATGGAATCGGAAGGCACTCAGGGGATGACTCGCACCGATGGCTGCCAGGCCTGCCGCATCACAGCCCGCGACCTTTGCTCCCGTGGTGGAAAACCCCGGGGCTGCGGGTCGTTTTGTCATTGTCTGTGAACATGCCGCCGCAGAGTTTCCCGCGCCCTGGGGCGATCTTGGTCTGAATGACGCGCAACGGCATGCCCATATTGCCTGGGACCCGGGCGCCCTGGGCGTGGCGCGGGGTCTGGCCCGTCGGCTGGAAAGCGTCCTGATCCATGCCCCGGTAAGCCGCCTGATCTATGATTGCAACCGCGCCCCCGACATGCCCGGCGCCATGCCGGTGAAATCCGAGATCCACGACATTCCGGGCAATGGCGCCCTGTCGGCCCAGGACCGGCTGGCGCGCACCGAGGCGGTTTATCTGCCCTGGGTCAGCGGCCTGCACGACCTGATCGGGCGGCGCATCGCCCTTGGCCTGCGGCCGGTGGTGGTGACTGTCCACTCGTTCACCCCGGTCTATTTCGGCAAGAAGCGGCTGGTCGAGTTTGGCATCATCCACGACGCCGACCGCAGCCTGTCGGTGGCGGTGCTGAACGCCGCGCACAAGCTGACGCGGCTGAACGCCCAGTTGAACGCGCCCTATTCGGCGGCCGATGATGTGACCCACACCCTGCGCCTGGCCGCCACGCCCTACGGTCTGCCCAATGTCATGCTGGAAATACGATCCGACCTGATCGCCTCGCCCGAGGCGGAACAGGCGATGGCCGACCAACTGGCACCGGTTCTGAACATGGGGCTGGCCGAGATTCAGCGGCAAGCCAAGGCCAGTTGACGCGCAGCCGTGCGGCGAACCGACACCTGACGTTTCAACAAGGGGGGCGACCCCCGGCAGAACATCCCCGGACAAAAGGTCCGGAAAACCCCATGGGAGAGACCGGACATGCCCGGAACATTGACATTGGACGCGCTGAAAGAGGCCGTTGCGCGCGGCGACATCGACACCGTTCTGGTGGCCGCCATCGACATGCAGGGCCGCCTGATGGGCAAACGCTTTCACGCCGCGTTTTTCATCAACGGCGGCTGGGAGGAAACCCATTGCTGCAACTACCTGCTTGCCGTCGACATGGAGATGACGACGGTTCAGGGCTATAAATCGTCGAACTGGCAAACCGGCTATGGCGATTATGTGATGAAGCCCGACATGGCGACCCTGCGCCTGATGCCCTGGCTGGAAGGGACGGCGCTGGTCCTGTGCGACCTGTTGGACCACCATCACCAGCCCGTCGAACACTCACCCCGCCAGATTCTGAAAAAGCAGGTGGCGCGGGCAAATGCCCTGGGGTTCGATGCCATGATGGCCACGGAACTGGAATTCTACCTGTTTGAAAACAGCTACGAATCCCTGCGCGACAGCAATTTCACCGGGTTGAAACCCGTCAGCGCCTATAACGAGGATTACCACATCTTCCAGACCACCAAGGAAGAAGACGTGATGCGCGCCGTGCGCAACGGGCTTTACGGCGCGGGCATCCCGATTGAAAACTCCAAGGGAGAGGCGGACGCGGGTCAGGAAGAGGTGAACTATCGCTATTCGGACGCGCTGGACACCGCCGACAACCACACCATCGTCAAGCATGGCATCAAGGAGATTGCCTGGACCAAAGGCAAATCGGTAACCTTCATGGCCAAGTATGACCACCGCCGCGCGGGGTCTTCGTCGCATTGCCACCAGTCCTTGTGGACCAAGGACGGCAAGCCGGCGTTTTTTGACCCAAAGGACGAACACGGCATGTCCGACCTGATGAAGCATTACATCGCGGGTCAGTTGGCCCATGCCCGCGACATCACGGTGTTTCTGGCGCCCTATGTCAACAGCTACAAACGCTTTACCGTGGGCATGTTCGCGCCGACCAAGGCGGTGTGGTCGGCCGACAATCGCACGGCGGGCTTCCGGGTCTGCGGCGTGCAGTCCAAGGCGATCCGGGTGGAATGCCGCATTCCGGGCAGCGACGTGAACCCCTATCTGACCTGCGCGGCATTGCTCGCGGCCGGTCTGGACGGGATCGAGAAAAAGATGGTGCTGGAGCCGGAGATGAAGGGCGACATGTATGCGGCGGGGGGCGTGCGCGAAATTCCGCACAACCTGCGCGAGGCGGCAGAGCTGCAGAACACCTCCGCCATGCTGCGCGCGGCCTTTGGCGACGATGTGATCGACCATTACCACCACGCCGCCCAGTGGGAGATTTCGGAGACCGACCGCGTGGTGACCGATTTCGAAATTCAGCGCCTGCTGGAGCGGGCGTAAGACTTTGGCGACATGCAAATGTAGGTCGGGGGACACCCCGACTCTTTTGAAAATGCCGGGGTGCCCCCCGGCCTACGAGGTAAGACGATGAAACCAATTCAACTGATAAGCCCGGTGGACGGGTCTGTTTACGCCGAACGGATGCCGCTGACGCAAGAGGCCGCAATGGCCACGGCCACCCGCGCCCGCGCGGCGCAAAAGCCATGGGCCGCGCGTCCGCTGGCCGAGCGCATCGCGCTGGTGCAGGCGGGGGTGGCAAAGCTCAACCAGATGGCCGAGGTGATCGTGCCGGAAATCGCCTGGCAGATGGGCCGCCCGACCCGCTTTGGCGGCGAGTTTGGCGGGGTGAACGCGCGGACCGAATACATGTCGCAGATCGCGGCGGAAACCCTGGCCGACCATGTGATCGAGGACAGCGACAAATTCCGCCGCTACCTTGCGCGCGAGGCTTTGGGCGTCGTCTTCATCGTCGCCCCGTGGAATTACCCTTACCTGACCACGATCAACACGCTTGTCCCGGCCCTGATCGCAGGCAACACGGTGGTGTTGAAACATGCAAGCCAGACCATGCTGGTGGGCGAACGTCTGGCCGAGGCCTTTCACGCCGCCGGCATTCCGGCGGATGTGTTCCAGAATGTCGTGCTGGACCATGCCACCACCGAACATCTGATCGGGTCGCGGGCGTTCAATTTCGTGAACTTCACCGGCTCGGTCGGCGGCGGCAAGGCGATCGAGCGGGCGGCGGCGGGCACCTTCACGCCCCTGGGTCTGGAACTGGGCGGCAAGGACCCCGGCTATGTCCGCGCCGATGCCAATCTTGAGGCGGCGATCGACACACTGATGGACGGGGCGATGTACAACGCCGGGCAGTGCTGCTGCGGGATCGAGCGTATCTATGTCCATGAAAGCCTGTACGACGCCTTTGTCGAAGGGGCGGTGAAATGGGTCTCGGCGCTGAAACTCGGCAATCCCTTTGATGCCGAAACCACCCTTGGCCCGATGGCGAACAAGCGTTTCGCCGCCGTGGTGCGCGGTCAGGTGGCCGAGGCGATTGCAGCGGGCGCCAAGCCCCTGATCGACGCGGCCCTGTTTCCGGCCGATGATGGCGGCGCCTATCTGGCCCCGCAGATTCTTGTGAACGTCGATCATTCGATGCGGGTGATGATGGAGGAATCCTTTGGCCCCGTCGTCGGCATCATGAAGGTCAAGGACGACGCCGAGGCCATTGCCCTGATGAACGACAGTCCCTACGGCTTGACCGCCTCGGTCTGGACGCAGGATTATGAAACCGCGCAGGCGATCGGCCGCCAGATCGACACCGGAACCGTGTTCATGAACCGCGCCGATTATCTGGATCCGGCGCTGTGCTGGACGGGGTGCAAGGACACCGGGCGCGGCGGCAGCCTGTCCTACCTCGGGTTCCATTCGGTGACCCGTCCGAAATCCTATCATCTGAAAAAGGTGCAGAAATGAGCCACAGCGTACCCAACCGGAACTGGTCCTACCCCACCGCCATCAAATTCGGCGTCGGTCGCATTTCCGAACTGGCCGATCATTGCGCGGCGGCGGGGGTGAAAAAACCGCTGTTCGTCACCGACAAGGCGCTGGCCAGTCTGCCGATCACGGCGGCTGCGGTGCAGGGTCTGGCGGCGGCGGGCCTAGGCTCGGCGGTGTTTTCCGAGGTTGATCCCAACCCGAACGAGGGCAACATGGCCGCCGGCATCGCGGTCTATCTGGCGGGCGGGCATGACGGGGTGATCTGTTTTGGCGGCGGGTCGGCCCTTGATCTGGGCAAGATGATCGCCCTGATGGCGCATCAACGCCGCGACCTCAGCGTCTGGGACCTGGAGGATGTGGACGATTGGTACACCCGTGCCGATGCCGCAAAGATCGCTCCGATCATCGCAGTGCCAACGACCGCCGGCACGGGGTCCGAAGTCGGGCGTGCCGGGGTTCTGACCAATTCGGCAACGCACATGAAGAAGATCATCTTCCACCCCAAACTGATGCCCGTGGTCACGATCTGCGACCCGGCACTGACCGTGGGCATGCCACGCTTCATCACAGCAGGCACCGGAATGGACGCGCTCGCGCATTGCCTTGAGGCCTATTGCAGCCCCGTCTACCACCCGATGAGCCAGGGTATTGCGTTGGAAGGCATGCGCCTGGTGTTTGAAAACCTTCCCCTGGTCTACGCCGATCCGAACAATCTGGACGCCCGCGCCCATATGATGAGTGCGGCTGCCATGGGGGCCACTGCGTTTCAAAAGGGGCTGGGGGCGATCCACTCGCTGTCGCACCCGGTGGGCGCGATTTATGGCACGCATCACGGCACCACCAATGGCGTCGTGATGCCGATGGTGCTGGATTTCAACCGACCCCTGATCGAAGACCGCATCAACGCCGCCGCCGCCTATCTGGGCATCGCGGGCGGTTTTGCGGGCTTTCACGAACGGATCATGGAACTGCGCGCGCTGCTGAACATCCCGCAGAACCTGGAGGCGATGGGCGTTCTGTTCGCCGATCTGGACAGGATGACCGACATGGCGCTGGAAGACCCGTCGTGCGGCGGCAATCCGGTGGTGATGACGCGACAGAACACCCGCGCCCTGTACGAGGCCTGCATGTAATCTGCGGCGGCGCTCTTCGCTCCCTTGCGGTCGCTCCTTGCATCAGCGAAGAGGCCCGCAGGGCGCGATGAGCGGCACCGGAGGACCAAAGTGACGACAGAGCGGATCACCACGGAAATTGCCGTGATCGGGGCGGGGGTCGTGGGGCTGTCCATCGCGCATCGGCTGTTGGCCGAGGGGCGCGATGTGGTGCTCGTTGACCCCAATCCGCCCGGATCGGGTGCTTCTTTTGGCAATGCGGGCACGATTGCCGACTATGCGGTGATGCCGGTGGGAACCCCGGAGGTTCTGCGCAACCTGCCCTCGCTGCTGATCAACCGCAACTCTCCGCTCAGCGTCCGGCGCGCGGCGCTGCCCGGCCTGATGCCCTGGCTGGCGCGGTTCGCGCGGCAAAGCCTGCCCGGTCCGAGCGCACGCAACGCGGTGGTTCTGGCGCGGCTTCTGGCTGGTGCGGGGCCCTCCTGGGAGCGGCTGGCAGCCGAGGTCGGCGGCTCCGCGATCTTGCAGCGGCGGGGCTGTCTGTACCTGTACGATACCCCGCGTGCCTTTCGCGCCGCCGGGGCCGAGATGGCGCGTCTGCGCGGCTACGGGGTTGCGGTCGATATGGTCGGCCCGCAAGACCTGTCGGCGTTGGAGCCGGGGCTGGCGCAGATCGACGGCGGGGCCGCATTCTTTCCCAATGCGGTCTTTCTGTCGGATCCGGCGGCGATGATGCGGCATCTCGCCGGGGCTGTCGGGGCAGGCGCGCGGTTTCTGCCCTGTGCCGCCCAGACCCTGACCCGGCGCTATGACGGGGTTCTTGTCGAAGGGCCGCGCCTGCACCTGCATGCCCGCAAGGTGGTCATCGCCGCTGGAGCGCATTCAAAGCCGCTGGCCCGGGCGGCCGGCGACCGCGTGCCTTTGGACACCGAACGCGGCTATCACGTCGAATGGGACATGGCCGCACCCCGGCTGAACCGGCCGGTCTGCCCCACGTCGCGCGGGTTCTATCTGTGCCCGATGACGGGGCGGTTGCGGGTGGCGGGAACGGTGGAACTGGGCGGGTTGACGGCACCGCCGTCCGCGCACCGGATCCAGCGGCTGATCGACGGGGCGCGGGCGATTTTCCCCGACCTGGGCAAGCCGGACCGAACCTGGATGGGGTTCCGCCCGTCGATGCCCGACAGCCTGCCGGTGATCGGGCCAAGTGCTTTGGGGGCGGATGTGATCCATGCTTTTGGTCACGGCCATATCGGACTGACGCTGGCCCCGGTCACCGCCCGCATCGTGACCGATCTGGTGATGGGACGGGCGCCGGAAATGGACATCACCGCACTGCGAGCGGGGAGGTTTTAGAGTTTGTAGCAAGAGACGGGTAGCGGAAAAGATTCGCCACTTTCAAACTTCGCTTGGACTTCATCAGCGACGACTTCCCTCGCCCGGGATTTTCCTTCACTGCAACTGGAACTACAGGTAAATCTCTGGCAAGATCGCTCAAAAAAGCAAAGCCCC
>JANMJC010000443.1:0-2637 GCA_031371185.1 Paracoccaceae bacterium
GTGCAAGGACGCCACGTCGCGGTGGACGCGCCAGGCTCGGGCCAGACGGGTTTCGGTTTCCGCATCCAGCAACTCTGCAGCGCGTGCTTGGCGCGACAGGGTTTGGTCGGTATATCCATCCAGTGCCATGTGACCTCCGAACCGGTCCTGCAGGTTTGCCTTTGCGGACCATTGCGTTAAATACGCCCGAAACCTGAAAACGGATCACCCCCCTTGCACCAGTCCGACACCCCCATCTTTCCAAGGCTTTCGCTGGTGATCGGGGGTGCAAGGTCGGGCAAGTCCCGCATGGCCGAGGCATTGGCGCGCCGCGCGAACCTGCCCAGGACCTACATCGCCACCGCCGAGATCTGGGACGACGAGATGCGGGCACGCATCGAAGCGCACCGGGCGGATCGCGGCAGCGACTGGCACTGTATCGAGGCGCCGATGGACCTGCCCGCCGCGCTGAAGGCAGCCCCGCCCGGCGTGGTGCTGATCGATTGCGCCACGCTGTGGCTGACCAATCTGGTGCTGGCCCAAGCCGACGTCGCCGCGCAGACCGCTGCCCTGTTGGCCGCGCTGACCGCCAGCCTGAACCCGGTCGTGATCGTCAGCAACGAGGTCGGCTTGTCCATCGTGCCCGAAAACGCCCTCGCCCGGCGCTTTCGCGATGATCAGGGGCGGCTGAACCAGATCCTTGCCGCGCAGGCCGATCTGGTGGCGGTGGTCTTTGCCGGCCTGCCCCTGATCCTGAAGGGGCAAATGCCGCAGGCAGCGCCATGACGGGCCGCTGGTGGATGTGCCCCCGTCTAGTGAATTCGCGGTTGCGTCCGTGTCACGTCGAAAGTCCCGCCGAATTGCCCATCACCGGCGAACCTGAAGTGTTCCCCCCCGCTGACATTCCCCCGACCCCCATGGGCCGGTTGCCGCTGGCCGCGCCATGACGCGGCTGTGGTGGGTGCGTCATGGGCCGACCCATTCCAAGGCCTTTGCGGGCTGGCGCGACATTCCCGCCGATCTGTCCGACAGTGCCGCCCTGTCGCGCCTGAACGCCCACCTTCCCCAAGGTGCCCTGCTGATCTCGTCCGACCTTGTGCGCGCCACGGCAACCGCCGATGCGCTTGGGTCGGGCCGTCAGCGCCTGCCGCATGACCCCGCCCTGCGCGAGTTTCACTTTGGCGACTGGGATGGCATGACCTTTGCCGAGGTTGCCGCCCGCTGGCCCGACTTGTCGCGGCAGTATTGGGAACAGCCGGGCGACATCTGCCCGCCAAACGGCGAAAGCTGGGTTCGGGCCGGGGCCCGGGTGCAGGGCGCGACCGACGCCCTGATCGCGGGCCACCCCGGGCGCGACATCGTGGTGGTGGCCCATTTCGGGGCGATCCTGACCCAGTTCCAGCGCGCCGCCGGCCTGACCGCCTTTCAGGCCCTTGCCCAACCCATCGACAATCTTTCGGTCACTTGCCTTGGCTTTGACGGCGTCTGGCGCGTGGACCATGTCAATCACCTGCCGTGATGGACACCCCCACAAATCATCGCTTCTGGGTGGCTGGCTGCTCATCTAACATGCGGAAAAACCGGAGTGTTCCATGACCTATGACCTTGTGATCGGCGACCGCGCCTATTCGTCGTGGAGCCTGCGCGGCTGGCTGTTGTTCGATGCCTTTGGCCTGCCCGTCACCCTGCACCGCGCAAGGCTTTACACCGACGAGTTGCAAAGCGTCCTGCGGGATTTCTTTCCGGGCCGCACCGCGCCCACCATGCGCACGCCCGAGGGCACCGTCGTGCCCGAAACCATCGCCATCGCCGAAGAGCTGGCCTCGCGCCACCCCGGCGCCGGGATCTGGCCCGCGCCCCCCCAAGCCCGCGCCGTGGCCCGGGTTCTGGCCGCAGAAATGCACGCGGGGTTTACCGCGCTGCGCAGCCATTGCCCGATGAACCTCCGGGTATCCTACACCGATTGCGCTCTGCCCGAAGCCGTGCTGGCCGATCTGGCGCGGCTGGAAACCCTGTGGGATTGGGCGCGCGACCAGACCGGCGCCACGGCCTGGCTCGCGGGCGATTATTCCGCGGCCGATGCGTTCTATGCGCCGGTGGCCAGCCGCATCGCCACCTACAACCTGCCGGTTTCCCCCCGCGCCATGGCCTATGTGCAGGCCCATCTGGCCCATCCGTCGTTTCGACGCTGGCGCGCCATGGGACAGATCGACGGGGCGGATCAGGAGTTTTACCGCCGCGACTATCCCCTGCGCCCCTGGCCTGGCCCCGCGCCCCTGTCGGCACGGGCAGTTGCCGGGACGCAGGCCGAAAACACCGCCTGCCCCTTTTCCGGCAAACCGGTGACCCATGTGCTGGAACTGGACGGTCGCCGCTTTGGCTTCTGCAATGCCTTTTGCCGCGACAAGACCCTGGCCGACCCGCAGGCCTGGCCCGGGTTCATGGCGCTGGTCTTCCCGGCATAGATCGGGCCGCGTGGCGCTGCCCGCGCCGCAATAATGCCGCGACCCGGCAGGTCCTGCCGCGATCTTAACCCTTTCCTAACCAGGACCCCGCTACCGTTAACAAAGATGAACGGGGGGTTGCATGGTTGCTCGGGCCTATACGGTGGCCTTCGAAGGGGTCGAGGCGCGCATCGTCGAGGTGCAATGCGCCGTG
>JANMJC010000455.1:0-2776 GCA_031371185.1 Paracoccaceae bacterium
CCGCACGAAGGCGTTGCGTTCGAACTTTTCCACCATATAGGGGCCGGTGCCGATCGGTGCTGCCTCAAAGCCTTCGGCCCCGACCTTTTCGAAATAGGCTTTCGGCAGGACATAGCCGGTCAAGAAATACATCCACTTGAAGATCGTCGGGTCAAAAGAGGCGACATCGGCGATCACCTTGTTGCCCTCGACCCGGTGATTGGCCAGCGTGCCCCAGACAAACTGGATCGGGCTGCCGGTTTCGGGATTTGCCACCCGCGCCAGCGACCAGGCCACGTCTTCGGCGGTGAAGGGGCTGCCGTCATGCCAGGTGACACCTTCGCGCACGGTCATCCACACGGTTTTCTTGTCGTCGCTCCAACCCCATTCGGTCAACAGGCCGGGGGCCGGTTTCAGATCGGGCTGTTGCAGGATGTACTGGTCGAACACCGACTGGTACAGGCCCTGCAGGGTCGGGTTCACCGCCGAGGGGCCGGTGGTCGGGTCCCACGAGGGCAGGTTCACGTTGTAGGCGATGACCAGTTCGTCAATCGCCTGAGCGTGGGCGGGCAGGCCAAAAGCGGCCAGCGAGGCCCCGGCGGCGGAAAGTTGCAGCAAGGCGCGTCTGTTCAGTTTCATCATATTTTCCCTGTGGTTATGGGTGGAGTCGGGGTTACTTCCCGGTCAGTTTCTGGGCAAGAAGAAAGCCGGAGCCTGCCCCCAGTCCCGCGCCGGGCCAGACGGCGGCCCCGGTCAGGTGCAGGTGTCGAAGCGCGGTTGAGCCGTCCGCATGGCCACGCGCCGGACGGAACAGGAAATTCTGCGACAGATGGTGCGACCCGCAGATCTGGTCGCCGCCGATCAGGTTGGGGTTGTCGGCCTCCAGCTCGGTCGGCGGCACGATGCGCCGCGCCAGGATTTTCGCCCGGGTGCCGGGGGCGCAGGTTTCCAGAATGTCCAGCGCGCGATTGGCGAAGGGCTCGGCGGCCTGCGCCCAATCGGTCGCGCTGATCTTGCCCGCAGCGTCGCCCAGGATCGTGCCGGGGGCCATGCGGACCTGCAGCCAGATCGTGTGCTTGCCCTGTGGTGCGCGGCTGGGGTCGACCGTGGTCGGTTGGCCCACCACCAATATCGGCGCGTCCGGCAACAGTCCCGCCTGGGCCTGCTGATAGCTGCGCGCCATCTGGTCCATGCTGGGGGCGATATGGACATAGGCGAAGGATTTCAGATCGTTGCCGGCGGTCCAGTCGGGCAGGTCCGACAGCGCCAGATGGATCATCATGGTGCCGGGGGCATGGGTGAATTGCGCCATGCCCGCATCGAAGGGGGCCGATGTCGCCCCGGTCAGCGCCACCAGGTTGCGCGGGGCCACCCCGGCAATCACCGCCCTTTTGGCCGTGATCCTGCGCCCGTCCGCCAACTCGATTCCCGACGCCGTGCCCGAGACATGGTGAATGCGCGTCACCGGCGCATTGACCTCGACGACCCCGCCGCGCGCCGTGATCGCAGAAACAAGCGCCGTGACGATCGTATCCGCCCCGCCCTTGCCCAGAACCATGCCGAAAGCCTGCCCCGCCATCCCCTCAAGATAGGGAAACAGCGCGCCGCCGGCGACATCGGGGGCGAAATCCAGATGCATGCCCCAGGCCGCCAGCATGGCCTGCACCTTGGGGCTGTCAAAGGTCTGGGTCAGCCATTGCCGGGGCGACTGCAGCAGGAACCGGGTCATGTCCAGCGTGCCGCCCAGGCCCTTGGCGCGAAGTGTTTTGAACATGAAATATGAAATCGCACGCAATTTCATCGGGCTGCCCAGAAGACCGAACAGATGCGGGGCCTCGGCGCCGAACCCGGCGGTCAGGCGGGCCCAGGTGGCGGCGTCTGCCGCTGAGTGGCTGGCGATCCACGCGGTGGTGGCGTCGTGATCGGTACTGACGCCGCACCAGGTGCCATCGGGGAACACCGAGGCGAACGGCTTTGCCACCGGGACGAATTGCAGCCCGTGCCCGGTCAATTCCGCCCCATATGCCTTGAAAAACCCGGAACCCGCGAACAAGGACAGGTTCATCGCCGCCCAGTCGTGGCGATAGCCGGGCAGGGTGTATTCCCCGGTTTTCACCGCCCCCCCCGGCCGGTCCGCGCCTTCGAACACGCCGACCCGCCACCCCCGCGCCGCCAGATGCAGTGCGCAGGCCAGGGCGTTGTGCCCGGCCCCGATCAGAACCGCGTCAAAGCTTTCGCCCATGCAATCCGCTCCACATCCTGAACAGATATTTGCAAATGCATTTAATTCTGTCTAGTGTGATTCCATCAGTTTCAAGGGCCAATAATCGGGCCGGCGCATCACAGGAGATGGCGATGACCTCTGCGAATGTTCTGAACAGCCTTGCGGGCATGCTGGCCTCGGGCGGGGTTGAGGTGGTGGACTGCACCGGGGTTCTGGGGCCGGAAACGCCGCTGCTGAAACTGCCGCCGGATTTCGCCCGCGACACCCCCAGGATCGAGATTCACCGCATTTCGGAATATGATAAGGACGGCCCGTTCTGGGCGTGGAACTGGCTGAAGCTGGGCGAGCATTCCGGCACCCATTTCGACGCGCCGCACCACTGGATCACCGGGCGCGACTATGACGACGGCTATACAGACACCCTGCCGGTGCAGCTGTTCTCGAGCAATTCTTTTAGTGCCGAAGCTGGCCGCTCTACAACTTCACCCGCAGCGATTTGGCTGATGAGTTGATCAGGCAGTAATTTAATAGCGTTTAGTTTAATTGGGGACATAATTATGGGTGATATTTTAC